>NZ_JBHXTQ010000006.1:0-147086 GCF_042677305.1 Kitasatospora sp. NPDC127121
GCTCGGGGGGGTTGGTTACGAGGTTTACCGCCGGGGGGGCCGGGGCGCCCGGGGGGGGGGGGGCGCACGGCCCAAGGGGGCGTCAGCGGTTGACGGCCTCAAGGGAACGGAGGGCGTTGTGGGCCTCGGCCACCACGCGCTCGGCGGTCAGGCCGAACTCCTCGAAGAGCACCTTGTAGTCGGCGGAGGCGCCGAAGTGCTCCAGCGAGACGATCCGGCCGTGGTCGCCGACCAGCTCGCGCCAGCCCTGGCCGATGCCGGCCTCGACCGACACCCGGGCCTTGACCGACGGCGGCAGCACACTGTCACGGTAGGCCTGGTCCTGCTCCTGGAACCACTCGAAGGACGGCACCGAGACCACCCGGGTGGCGATGCCCTCGGCCTCCAGCACCTCGCGGGCCTTGACGGCCAGCTGGACCTCGGAGCCGGTGCCCAGCAGGATCACCTGCGGGTCGCCGCTGGAGGCCTCGGCCAGGATGTAGCCGCCCTTCGCGGTGCCCTCGGCGGAGCCGAAGACCTCGCGGTCGAAGGTCGGGACGTTCTGGCGGGTGAGCGCCAGGCCGACCGGGCCCGGGTGGGTGGTCTGGCGCTCGATCACGGTGCGCCAGGCGACGGCCGTCTCGTTGGCGTCGGCCGGGCGGACCATGGACAGGCCCGGGATGGCGCGCAGCGAGGCCATGTGCTCGACCGGCTGGTGGGTCGGGCCGTCCTCGCCGAGGCCGATCGAGTCGTGCGTCCAGACGTAGGTGACCGGCAGCTTCATCAGCGCGGCCAGGCGCACGGCCGGGCGCATGTAGTCGGCGAAGACCAGGAAGGTGCCGCCGTACACGCGGGTCTTGCCGTGCAGCGCGATGCCGTTCATGGTCGAGCCCATGGCGTGCTCGCGGATGCCGAAGTGGATCGTCCGGCCGTACGGGCTGGCGCTCTTCAGCGGGTTGCCCTCGGGGAGGAACGAGCTGTCCTCGTCGATCGTGGTGAGGTTGGACTCGGCGAGGTCGGCCGAGCCGCCCCACAGCTCCGGGATGACCGCGCCGAGCGCCTTGAGGGTCTCGCCGGAGGCCTTGCGGGTGGCGACGTCCTTGCCGGCCGGGAAGACCGGGACGGTCTTCTTCCAGCCCTCGGGCAGCTCGCCGGCCTGGATGCGGTCGAACTCGGCGGCGCGCTGCGGGTCGGCGGCGCGCCAGGCCTCCAGGGACTGCTCCCACTCGGCATGGGCGGCCTTGCCGCGCTTGATGACCTCGCGGGCGTGCTCGATCACCTTGTCGGAGACCTCGAAGGTCTTCTCCGGGTCGAAGCCCAGGACCTTCTTGGTGGCGGCGATCTCGGCGGCGCCGAGCGCGGAGCCGTGCGCCTTGGCGGTGTTCTGGGCGTCCGGGGCCGGCCAGGCGATGATCGTGCGCATCGCGATGATCGACGGACGGGTGGTCTCGGCCTTGGCCGCGGCCAGCGCGTCGGCCAGGACGGCCACGTCGATGTCGCCGTTGGCCTTCGGGGCGACCCGCTGGACGTGCCAGCCGTACGCCTCGTAGCGCTTGAGGACGTCCTCGGAGAAGGCGGTCTCGGTGTCGCCCTCGATCGAGATGTGGTTGTCGTCGTACAGGGCGACCAGGTTGCCCAGCTTCTGGTGGCCGGCCAGCGAGGAGGCCTCGGCGGAGATGCCCTCCTCCAGGTCGCCGTCCGAGACGATGGCCCAGATGGTGTGGTCGAAGGGGGACTCGCCGGCGGCGGCGTCCGGGTCGAACAGGCCGCGCTCGTAGCGGGCGGCCATCGCCATGCCCACCGCGTTGGCGATGCCCTGGCCGAGCGGGCCGGTGGTGGTCTCCACGCCCGCGGTGTGGCCGTGCTCCGGGTGGCCCGGGGTGCGGCTGCCCGCGACGCGGAAGGCCTTGAGGTCGTCCAGCTCCAGGCCGTAGCCCGACAGGTACAGCTGGGTGTAGAGGGTCAGGCTCGTGTGCCCGGGGGACAGCACGAACCGGTCGCGGCCGACCCACGAGGGGTCGGTCGGGTCGTGGCGCAGGAAACGCTGGAAGATCAGGTACGCCGCGGGGGCCAGCGACATGGCCGTCCCGGGGTGTCCGTTGCCGACCTTCTGGACGGCGTCCATGGCCAGGACCCGCGCTGTGTCAACCGTGCGCTCATCCAGTTCGGACCACTCGAATGCGTTCGTCGGCGTCGTGCTCACCCTGTCTCAGGGCTCCTTCCGTTGTGAAGAGTGACCCCGTGAAAGGGGACCGGGTCGGCCACGGCGCTGTGGTCTCGACGCTGGGTGGTGCCGGTCACGGAGGGTAGATCCCGCTTCTGCGTGCGAGCCTACCGTCCGGCCCGGGGCTCACCCTCCGTGCTGGGACAACCAGGAAATCCGTATGGTGATTCCCACCAGGGCGGCCTGCCTGATTTTGTCCCAGACTCTCCTGTTTTACGGCACCCTGCCGCCCCGGTGGTCAGGACGGGTTGCGGCGGCGCGCCGGAACGGCTTCGTGGCTTCACCCAGTCGGTTCACCCGGGGGTGTGCCATCGGCCTCGCCGGGGGACCCCGGAGCCGGATGGGATATATGGAGCGTCTAAGGTGGCGTGGTACGCGCAGAGCGGACGATTTGGGACCCTTCGTTCCTGTGGACGCCTGCGAGGATTCATCTTCAGTTGGGGTGTTAGTGACCGCCGTCGAAACCCGTCCCGCCGGGGTCACCGGGGCGACTCCTGCGCACCGGCCCATCGGGGCCCGTGTCGGCGCCTTCGTCGCACTGACCAAGCCACGGATCATCGAACTGCTGCTGATGAGCACGGTGCCGGTGATGTTCCTCGCCCAACAGGGCGTCCCGAACATGCTGCTGGTGCTGAAGGTCGTGGTCGGCGGCTACCTCTCGGCGGGCGGCGCCAACGCCCTCAACATGTACATCGACCGCGACATCGACGCGGTGATGACCCGCACCGAGCGCCGGCCGATCGTCACCGGGATGGTGTCGCCGCGCGAGGCGCTGGTGTTCGGCATCGTCCTCGCGATCGTCTCGACCCTGCTGCTGGGCTTCGGCGTCAACTGGCTCTCCTCCGGACTGGCGCTCGGCGCGCTGCTGTTCTACGTGTTCGTCTACACGCTGGGGCTCAAGCGGCGCACCTCGCAGAACATCGTCTGGGGCGGCATCGCCGGCTGCATGCCGGTGCTGATCGGCTGGTCCTCCGTCACCAACTCGCTGTCCTGGGCGGCGGTCGCGCTGTTCCTGGTGGTGTTCTTCTGGACGCCGCCGCACACCTGGGTGCTCTCGATGAAGGTGCGCGAGGACTACGAGCGGGCCGGCGTGCCGATGCTGCCGGTGGTCAAGGGCAACGTCGCCGTCGGCAAGCAGGTCGTCGCCTACTCCTGGGTGATGGTGGCGACCTCGCTGGCAGTGTGGCCGCTGGGGCACATGAGCTGGCTGTACCCCGTCACCGCGGTGCTGCTCGGCGGGTTCTGGCTGCGCGAGGCGCACGCGCTGTACGGCCGGGCCAAGGCCGGGGTGGTGGGCGCGAAGCTGAAGGAGATGCGGCTGTTCCACTGGTCGATCACCTACCTGTCGCTGCTGTTCGTGGTGTGCGCGATCGACCCGTTCATGAAGTAAGGCCTGTCCGACGTCGAAGAGCCCCGGTCCGGTGGACCGGGGCTCTTCGCGTTCTCTTCGCGTTCTCACCGTGCCGGCAGCTCGGACGGGCCGACGTGGTCGTCCAGCCAGTCCCGGAGCGGCTGGGAGGCGCGCAGGAAGGCGGTGATCCGGGTGTGGGCGCCGCGGGTGCCGAGCCACTTCGCGGGCGCCCACTCCTGCCAGGCGACCAGGCCCTTGTGGCGCAGCAGCTCGATCCTCGGGTGGTCCTTGGGGAAGCCGCGCGGAGCGGTCTTGAGGGAGTCCCGGCCGTGCACCCGGGGGCCGTCCTGCTCCACCGCGGCAATCACCCGCTCCAGTTCGGCGCCGCTGACGTCCTCGGCGACGGCGGCGCGGTAGCGGTCCAACTGGTCGGGGGCGAGCTGGTACATCCCGTTGCCGCAGGCCAGGCCGTCGGCGGAGAGCTGGACGTAGCCGCCGGTCTCCAGGTGGGCGCCGATGTGTGTCTTGTACGGAGACTTGTCGGCGCTGAACCGGACGTCGCGGTTGGGACGGAAGATCTTCCCGGGCCCGAACTCCGGCTCCAGCTCGGCGAGCAGCAGCTCCATCGGGGTCCGTACGTCGTCGTCGTACTGCTCCTTGTGGGCCTGCCAGAAGGTCTTGGAATTGTCGGCTTCGAGGTGCTCGTAGAAGTCGAGGGCCTCGGCCGGCCAGCCGGAGAAGGTCACGCCTCCAGTATGTGGCCCGGTGCACAGGGCGCTCCCGTCGCCAGCTCGACTACCGGTGGGTAGCATGCGGGCATGAGCAGCGCAGAGACCGCCACCGCCGCCGCGCCGGACGCCCGTACCGAGCGCCGCGCCAAGCGCATCGCCAAGCACCTCAGCAGCTTCGCCCGCCAACACGGGGGCGGCGCCGACGCGGTCGTCGAGTACGTCGGCGCCGTGGCCACCCGGATCGTGGTGGTCGGCGCGGACGGCGCCTGGGGCGAC
This sequence comes from Kitasatospora sp. NPDC127121, assembly GCF_042677305.1. Taxonomy (NCBI): domain Bacteria; kingdom Bacillati; phylum Actinomycetota; class Actinomycetes; order Kitasatosporales; family Streptomycetaceae; genus Kitasatospora; species Kitasatospora sp. NPDC127121. The sequence goes on from NZ_JBHXTQ010000006.1 coordinate 4,562, forward strand.
CAGGTGGCCCCGAGCTACGCCGTCGGCCGCCGCGCCGCCGAACTGGCCGGGCTGACCCTGCACGACGACTTCGAGGGCGAGCTGGCCCTCAAGGTGAAGACCGGCCCGTACGAGTGGAAGCGGATGGCCGGCATCCAGCTCGGCGGCTGATCACTTCGGCGCCCACGGCAACGGCCCGGTCCCCTTCGAAGGGGACCGGGCCGTTGCCGTCGTTGGCCGCCCGAGTTGATACGGCGATGGCGCGAGACTGCGTTGAGGAACTTCGATCGCTCGGGGTTTCGGCCCGGAAACAGAGGACGGTGTGACGGTGGCGGTTCGGCTGTTGGACGGCGAGCAGGCGGTCGAGCTGGAGGGCCGGTTGAAGGAGCTGTTCTCGGAGGCGTTCGCGGAAGCCCCCTACGGCGAGGGGCCGACCGATGTGGGGCGGGCGTTTCGCCGGTTCCGCTCGCAGGCGCGTCGGCGGGGGTTCCGGGCGGCCATCGCCTTCGACGGCGACACCGTTGTCGGGATGGCGTACGGCTACCCGCTGTCGGCGAACACCGGATGGTGGGACACCCTGATCGATCCCGTGCCCGAGGACCTCAGGCATGAGGACGGGCAGCGCACGTTCGGTCTCTTCGAGCTGGCGGTTCGGCCCCGGTGGCGCCGCCAGGGCGTCGCCGCCCGCATGCATCGCGCCCTCATCGAGGGCATCGACAGCGCCCGGGTGATGCTGAACACCCGGCCGGAGGCGACTGCCGCCCAGGCGTCCTACCGAGCGTGGGGCTACAGGCGCGTCGGTTCGGCGATCCCGTGGGACGGCGCGGCTCGGCACGACGTGATGGTCCTCGACCTGATCCACCCGGTGGTGCGAGCGTGACGCCACTCCACTCGGTGTCCGTCGCGGGGGGGGGGCACGTCGCCGAGTGTCCGGAGCCACGACGGGCGGCGGTTGTTGTGACACGGCGAAGGCCCCCATCCGAGGATGGGGGCCTTCGACGATGCTCAGACGGTGGCAGCCTGTGGGGTCTGTGCGGGCAGCTGGTCGGGGGCCGCTTCTACCTCGCGGGTGCGTAGGGCGAGGGGGATGCGGAGGGCGGCGATCCAGGTGAGGGTGGCGCCGAGCATGTGGAGGCCGACCATCAGCTCGGGGGCGTCGGTGAAGTACTGGATGAAGCCGAGGACGCCCTGGAGGAGCAGGACCGCCAGCAGTTCCTTGGTGCGGGCCTTCGCCGCCGGCGGGGCCTTGATGGCGGCGAAGACGAAGATCATCGCGATGGTCAGGCCGACCGAGACGAACGCGAGGTCGGCGTGGAACTGGGCCAGCCTGTCGTAGTCGATCGGGATCCGGGGGACGATCTTGTTGTCCTTCGGCGTGCCCGGGTGGTGGCCGGCGCCGGTGACCAGGGTGCCGGCTGCGACCAGCAGGCCGACGACCAGGACCAGCACGTAGGAGAGCTGGTGGATGGGGCGGGCCACGCTGAGCTTCGGGGCTCCGTCGCCCTCCTTGGAGCGCTCCCACATCAGCAGGGCAACCCAGACCAGCGCCATCGCGGCGATCATGTGCAGCGCGACGGTGTAGGGGTTCAGGCCGGTCAGCACGGTGATGCCGCCGAGCACGGCGTTGCTCATCACCAGCCAGAACTGCGCCCAGCCGAGCTTGGTCATGCTGTGCCGCCAGGGGCGGTGGCAGCGGGCGGCCAGGATGGCCCAGCCGACGGCGGCGCTCAGCACGTAGGTGAGCATCCGGTTGGTGAACTCGACGACGCCGTGGAAGCCCATCTCGGCGGTCGGGGTCAGGCTGTCGGCGGTGCAGCGGGGCCACGTCGTACAGCCGAGGCCGGAGGCGGTGAGGCGGACGGCGCCGCCGGTGACGACGATCACCACGCTCATCACCAGCGCGGCGAACGCAGCGCGCCGGACCATCACGGCGGACGGCTGCCAGCGGTCGGCGAGCAGGGAGAAGGGATTAGGCACGGGGCCAATCGTAGGCGGCCTTACAGGGGATCTTGGGGCGGGGCGCGAGCGTGACCCGGGCGCGGGGGTTACCCGGGGTCGGGTGGGTGCAAAACGGACTCTTCGGTCAAGGCGGTCATTGGTCTTGACCAATCACCTGTGAGGCCGAAAGAGTGCGGATTGGTCCATACCTTTTTTCGGACCTCTCCCACTCCTCCCGCACAAGCGGAGACCTGCACATGCGCATACCCACGTCCGCCGCCGCGCTCGCAGTCGGCGGCTCGCTCGCACTGGCCGGCCTGATCGCCCCCGCCGCCGCCCACGCCGCCGACCCCGGCCAGGAGTGCCGCAGCCTCGGGGTCGCCAACCTCTACGGCGAGTTCATCGAGGGCGACGACACCCACACCCCCGACGCCGAGGGCGCCGTCGCGGTGGGCGGCAACGCCGACTTCACCGGCGGCTTCTCGGTCGGCCAGGAGCTGACCCCCGCCGAGGTCGACGCCCTGCCCGGCAAGAACGCGCTGGTGGTCGCCGGCCGCATCACCGGCCACAACACCCAGGTGATGAAGGGCAACGGCGTCTACGGCTCCAAGGCCGACGGCGCCGTCGTCCAGGCCCACCAGGGCGCCATCGCCCAGGGCGCCTCCCCGATCGACTTCAAGGCCGAGTTCGCCAAGCTGCGCGCCGCCTCCACCGCGCTGGCCGCCGCGCCGCAGACCGCCGGCGCCACCGTCCAGGCCAAGGGCGCCGAGCTCACGTTCACCGGCGGCGACGCGAAGTACAACAGCTTCACCGTCGACGCCGCGAAGCTCCAGGGCGCCAAGGACGTCTTCCTCAAGGTGCCGGCCGGCTCCGTCACCGTGGTCACCGTGACCGGCGGCTCGTACGACATGGCGGCCGCCGGGACCACCGGCTTCCACCTGTGGGACGAGGCCAAGGCGTCCTTCGTCCTGGACGACAAACTGCAGAGCGCGGCCGGCGGGGCGATCCGCGCCAAGCTGCTGTGGAACTTCCCCACCGCGACCAAGGTGGTCAAGAGCAGCAAGGCCGCCTGGGCCGGCACCGTGCTGGCGCCCAACGCCGCCTTCGACCTCGGCAGCGGCGGCCCGGTCAACGGCTCGGTCATCGCGGCCTCGCTGACCGGCAAGGGCGGCGCGGAGACGCACCACTACCCGTTCGCCGGCTGCCTGCCCGGCGTCGTCGTCCCGACGCCGTCCACCACGCCCACCACGCCCACCGTGCCGCCGGTGGTGCCGAGCGGGACGCCGTCGGCCTCCACCACGCCCGGGACGCCCGGCACCTCGGCCACCCCCGGGACCTCGGCGAGCCCCTCGGCCACGCCCTCCGCCCCGGTGAGCGGCAAGCCGAGCGCGGGTGCCTCGGCCAGCCCGTCGGCCACCGCCTCGGCGGGTGTGCCGGTCGCCTCGGCCTCGGCGAGCCCGTCCGCCCAGGCGAACGCGGGCGGCAACCTCGCGCACACCGGCTCCGGGCCCGTCGTGCCGCTGGCGATCGCCGGCGCGGTGGTGCTCGCGGCCGGTGGCGCGATCGTGGTCGTCACCCGGCGTCGGGCGGCCAAGAAGGCCTGATGGTTTCGCCGGTCGACCGGTGCTGCGCCCTCGGTGATTGAACCTGATCACCGGGGGCGCACGTATTTCAGTCAGGTGACGAAGTTCATTCAAGTTTGCCGAATCCGCGTTCCGCGAGGTGGCAGCTGTGATGGGCTGGTCATACACATCAGACGACGGACCAACAGACGAAATTCGGTCGTACGGCGGGGTGTGGAGAGGTGCGGGAGTGCCGGTAGAGTCCCCCGGACAGTCGTAGCGGGCCACCGCGAAACCTTCAACACGCCTGCTGCGCAAGACCGTTCTGAGGGGAACAGCGTAAATGGCGCGACAGCAGCGGCACATGCGGATCGGCGCGGCGGCACTCGCCGGGACGGCGGCGGCCGGAATTCTCCTGCCTCTGGCGCTGGCAACCAACGCCTCGGCGCACGTGCCGAGTTGGTCGGTGACCTGCGACAAGATCGTGATCGATCTGATCAACTACAGCCCCAAGCCCGACGTGAAGAACACCGTCAGCCTCACCATCGACGGCGAGAAGGTCCTGGATGCCAAGGCCTTCCCCGCGGAGTTCCACGGCACCTTCCCGGTGAAGGACCACACAGCCCCCGTCAAGGCGAACCTCGTGGTGAACACGACGGAGACCCCCAACGAAAAGGGCTGGAACATCAACGAGACCAAGACGATCGAGCCGTGCCACACGCCGACTCCGACGCCGACTCCCACCCCCACGCCCACCAAGACCCCGACCCCGACCCCGACACCCACCCCGACGCCGTCGCAGACCACGACTCCGACGCTGACTCCCACGCCGACGCCCACCAAGACCCCGGCCCCGTCGGCCTCGCCCACCGCGAGCAAGACCGCGACCCCGACCCCGACTGTGACCCCGGTCCCGACGCCCACCACCAGTGGCCCGGCGCTCGCCCAGACCGGTAGCAACGACGCCACCCCGATGATCGCGGCGGCCGGCGGCGGCGTGCTGCTGGTCGGTGGCGCGCTCGTCCTGCTGGCCCGCAAGCGTCGCGGCAGCCAGAGCTGACGTTCCGTCGGTGACGTGAGACCGCCCCCCGGCCGAAGCGGCCGGGGGGCGGTTCCCGTGTGGGGCGGTTCCCGTGTGGGGCGGCCTCACATGCGGTGCGGCCTCATGCACGGAGCGGTTCACGTGCGGGGCCGGGGGCTACTCCCAGCGGAAGAAGCGGGCCGCGGCGGCCAGCCCGAGGACGGCCCAGCCGGCCAGGATGCCGAGGTCGGACCAGGGCACCCCGGCGCCGTGCTGGAGGACCGACCGCAGGCCGTCCGAGAGCGCCGAGATCGGCAGCAGCTCCAGCACCGACTGCACGGCCGAGGGGAACTTGCTCAGCGGCACGATCACCCCGCCGGCCAGCAGCAGCAGGATGAACACCAGGTTGGCGGCGGCCAGTGTGGCCTCCGCCTTGAGCGTGCCGGCCATCAGCAGGCCGAGGCCGGAGAAGGCCGCGGTGCCGAGCACCAGCAGCGCGACGACCGTCAGCGGGTTGCCCTGCGGGGACCAGCCGAGCGCCAGCGCGATCACCGACAGCAGCGCGACCTGCAGCGCCTCGGTGACCAGCACGCAGCCGGTCTTGGCGGTCAGCAGCGCCCAGCGCGGGAGCGGGCTGGCGCCGAGCCGCTTCAGCACGCCGTAGCGGCGCTCGAAGCCGGTGGCGATGGCCTGCCCGGTGAAGGCGGTGGACATCACGGCCAGCGCGAGCAGGCCGGGGGCCAGGAAGTCGACCCGCTTGCCGGGGCCGTCCACCGCGACGATGTCCACGGCCGAGAACAGCACCAGCAGCACGGTCGGGATGACCACGGTGAGCAGCAGCTGCTCGCCGTTGCGCAGCAGCATCCTGGTCTCGAAGGCGGTCTGGGCGAGCAGCATCCGGCCGACCGGGGCCGCGCCGGGCTTGGGGGAGTAGTCGGTGGTGGTACTCACGAGCGCAGGTCCCGTCCGGTCAGGTCGAGGAAGACGTCTTCGAGGCTGCGGCGCTGGACGGACAGCCGTTCGGGCAGGACTCCGGAGGCCGCGCACCAGCCGGTGACGGTGGCCACCAGCTGCGGGTCGACGGGCGCCTCGACGCGGTAGCTGCCGGGGGTGGTCTCGGTGGCGGCGGCGCCCTCGGGCAGTTCCTTCAGCAGCGGGCCGAGGTCGAGCCCGGGCGGGCCGTCGAAGCGCAGGGCGTTCTCGGCGCCGCCGCGGCACAGCTCCTCGGGGCTTCCGGTGGCGATCACCCGGCCGCGGTCGATGACGGCGACCTGGTCGGCGAGCTGTTCGGCCTCGTCCATGTGGTGGGTGGTGACGACCACGGTGACGCCGTCCCGGCGCAGGTCGCGGACCAGCTCCCAGGTGGCGCGCCGGGCCTGCGGGTCGAGGCCGGCGGTGGGCTCGTCCAGGAAGACCAGCTCGGGGCGGCCGACCACGGCCATGGCCAGGGCGAGCCGCTGCTGCTGGCCGCCGGACAGGCGCCGGTAGGCGGTGCGGCCGCAGGAGCCGAGGCCGAGCCGTTCGACCAGTGCGTCGACGTCCAGCGGGTGGGCGTGCAGCGCGGCGGTGTGGCGCAGCATCTCGACGGCGCGCGCGCCCGCGTACACGCCGCCCGATTGGAGCATGACGCCGATCCGGGGGCGCAGCGCGGCGTTCTGGGCGACCGGGTCGAGGCCGAGGACGCGGACGGTGCCGGCGTCGGGGCGGCGGTAGCCCTCGCAGGTCTCGATGGTGGTGGTCTTGCCGGCGCCGTTGGGGCCGAGGACGGCGGTGATCGCGCCGCGTGCGATGGTGAGGTCGAGGCCGTCCACCGCGGGCTTGTCGCCGTAGTGCTTGACCAGCCCGGCGATCTTCACCGCGGGTTCGGAGTGCATACCGGCGAGTGTAAGAGGCCCCGACGCCGGGCCCGGACGGCGCCCTCGATGATCGTTTTCGCAGGTCAGGTAAGGCTTACCTGCGTGACAGATGACACGAGTGAGGCCTGCATCACGGCTTGTCCTGTCGGAAGTAATTACGCAACACTGGTGTTGTGAAAAACATGCGCGAGCACGCCACGCCCCAGGAGGCCGAGTCGGCCCCCGGGTGCGACGTGCCCGTGACGGCGGCCGAGGTGCTGCTGGAGGGCCACCGCGCCACCCGGGACCGGGTCGCCCGGTCGATCCTCGACCACGGCCCCTCCTCCGCCGCCGACCTGGCGAGCCGGCTCGGCCTCACCGCCGCCGCCGTCCGCCGCCACCTGGACGGGCTGGCCGCCGCCGGCCTGGTCGAGTCCCGCGAGCAGCGGGTCTACGGCAGCCGTGGCCGGGGCCGTCCGGCCAAGGTCTTCGCCCTCACCGACGGCGGCCGGGACGCCTTCTACCAGGCGTACGACCAGCTCGCCGCCGACGCGCTGCGCTGGATCTCCGACTCGGTCGGCGGCGGCAAGGCGGGCGAGGAGGCGGTCGCCGCCTTCGCCCGGGCCCGGTTCGGCAAGCAGGGCGAGAAGTACCTGGAGCTCCTGCGGCTGGCCGAGGCGGGGGAGCGCACCGAGGCGCTCGCCCAGGCGCTGAGCGCGGACGGGTACGCTGCCACGGTGCGGCGGGTCCCGCCGGCCGTGGCGAAGGCCCCGGCGGGCGCCCAGCTCTGCCAGCACCACTGCCCGGTCGCGCACATCGCCGAGCAGTTCCCGCAGCTCTGCGAGGCGGAGACCGAGGTCTTCTCGCAGCTGCTGGGCACCCATGTGCAACGGCTGGCCACCATCGCCCACGGCGACGGGGTCTGCACCACCTATGTGCCGGCACCCGGTGCCGCATCGTCGCCTGCCCGGCGTTCCGCGGGCCGCGGCTCCGATGCAGTGCCGACTGCCGGTACGTCCACCGAAGATTCAGCGTCCGCGCGTTAGGAAGCTCGCATGACTGACACCGTTTCGCACCCCGAGCTCGAGGGCCTGGGCACCTACGAGTACGGCTGGGCCGACCCGGACACCGCCGGTGCCGCGGCCAAGCGCGGGCTCAGCGAGGAGGTCGTCCGCGACATCTCCGCGAAGAAGAACGAGTCCGAGTGGATGCTGAACCTGCGTCTCAAGGGCCTGAAGCTGTTCGGCAAGAAGCCCATGCCGACCTGGGGCTCCGACCTCTCCGGCATCGACTTCGACAACATCAAGTACTTCGTCCGCTCCACCGAGAAGCAGGCCGAGTCCTGGGAGGACCTGCCCGCGGACATCAAGGCCACCTACGACAGGCTGGGCATCCCGGAGGCCGAGAAGCAGCGCCTGGTCGCCGGTGTCGCCGCCCAGTACGAGTCCGAGGTCGTCTACCACCAGATCCGCGAGGACCTGGAGGAGCAGGGCGTCCTGTTCCTGGACACCGACACCGCGCTGCGCGAGCACCCGGAGATCTTCAAGGAGTACTTCGGCACCGTCATCCCGGCCGGCGACAACAAGTTCGCCGCGCTGAACACGGCGGTGTGGTCCGGCGGCTCGTTCATCTACGTGCCCAAGGGCGTCCACGTCGACATCCCGCTCCAGGCCTACTTCCGGATCAACACCGAGAACATGGGCCAGTTCGAGCGGACGCTGATCATCGTCGACGAGGACGCGTACGTCCACTACGTCGAGGGCTGCACCGCGCCGATCTACTCCTCCGACTCGCTGCACTCCGCGGTCGTGGAGATCATCGTCAAGAAGGGCGGCCGCTGCCGCTACACGACCATCCAGAACTGGTCGAACAACGTCTACAACCTGGTCACCAAGCGCGCCGTGGCGTACGAGGGCGCGACCATGGAGTGGGTCGACGGCAACATCGGCTCCAAGGTCACCATGAAGTACCCGGCCGTCTACCTGATGGGCGAGCACGCCAAGGGCGAGACCCTGTCGATCGCCTTCGCGGGCGAGGGCCAGCACCAGGACGCCGGCGCCAAGATGGTGCACATGGCGCCGAACACCTCCTCCAACATCGTCTCCAAGTCGGTGGCGCGCGGCGGCGGCCGGACCTCCTACCGCGGTCTGATCGAGATCGGCGAGGGCTCCAAGGGCGCCAAGTCCAACGTGCTGTGCGACGCGCTGCTGGTGGACACCATCTCCCGCTCGGACACCTACCCGTACGTGGACGTCCGCGAGGACGACGTGTCCATGGGCCACGAGGCGACGGTCTCCAAGGTCAGCGAGGACCAGCTGTTCTACCTGATGAGCCGGGGCATGACCGAGTTCGAGGCGATGGCGATGATCGTCCGCGGCTTCGTCGAGCCGATCGCGCGCGAGCTGCCGATGGAGTACGCGCTGGAGCTCAACCGGCTGATCGAGCTGCAGATGGAGGGCGCGGTCGGCTGACGTCCAGCCGCTGACCGCCCACCGACTTTTCGAGCTTTTCGAGGAAGAGAGCACTACGACAGCCATGGCTGACGTCAACACCACCACCGGCTCCACCACCGCCGGGTCGATCGAGGTCGGCACCGCCGGCGCCGGCGCCCAGCTCGCCGGCCCCGGCACCGGCCGCGCCACCGTCCAGCAGCCGATCGACGCCCGGGTCGCCGTCAAGCCCTCGTTCGAGGTCGGCGACTTCCCGGTGCCCACCGGCCGCGAGGAGGACTGGCGGTTCACCCCGATGCACCGCCTGGGCGGCCTGCACGACGGCACCGCCGCCGAGGCGGCCAAGGGCGAGGACAAGGTCGAGCTGAGCCTGCCGGACGGCGTCACCGCCGAGACCGTCGGCCGCGACGACGCCCGCCTGGGCAAGGCCGGCAAGCCCGTCGACCGGGTCGCCGCGCAGGCGTTCAGCGCCTTCGAGCAGGCGCTCGTCGTCACCGTCCCCCAGGACGCGGTGCTCACCGAGCCGGTCAAGATCGACGTGCACGGCGAGGGCGGCACCCGCTTCGCCCACGTGGTGGTCGACGTCAAGCCGTTCGCCGAGGCCGTCGTGGTGATCAACCACACCGGTACCGGCACCCGGGCCGCCAACGTCGAGCTGCTCGTCGGCGACGGCGCCAAGCTCACCTTCGTCTCCGTCCAGGACTGGGACCGCAACGCCGTCCACGTCGCCCAGCAGACCGCGCTGGTCGGCCGGGACGCCTCGCTGAAGTCCGTGGTCGTCACCTTCGGCGGCGACGTCGTCCGGATCCACCCGCGGGTCAACTACGCCGGGCCCGGCGGCGAGGCCGAGCTGTTCGGCCTCTACTTCGCCGACGCCGGCCAGCACCTGGAGCACCGTCTGGTCATCGACCACGACACCCCGCACTGCCGCTCCAACGTGGTCTACAAGGGCGCGCTGCAGGGCCAGGACGCCCACGCCGTCTGGGTCGGCGACGTGCTGATCCGCGCCGCCGCCGAGGGCACCGACACCTACGAGCTCAACCGCAACCTGGTGCTCACCGACGGCGCCCGGGTCGACTCGATCCCCAACCTGGAGATCGAGACCGGCGAGATCGTCGGCGCCGGCCACGCCTCCGCGACCGGCCGCTTCGACGACGAGCAGCTGTTCTACCTGCGGTCCCGCGGCATCCCGGCCGACGAGGCCCGCCGCCTGGTGGTCCGCGGCTTCTTCGCCGAACTCGTCCAGCAGATCGGCGTCGCCGAGATCCAGGACCAGCTGATGGAGAAGATCGAGGCCGAGCTGGAAGCGGCGGTCTGATCCAGATGACCTTCCTCCGTGCCTGCGCGCTGAGCGACCTCCAGGAGGACGTGCCCAAGCGCGTGGACCTCAACGGCGTGCCGGTCTCCGTCGTCCGCACCGACGAGGGGGTGTTCGCGATCAACGACACCTGCTCGCACGCGAACGTCTCGCTCTCCGAGGGCGAGGTCGAGGACTGCATGATCGAGTGCTGGCTGCACGGCTCCAGCTTCGACCTGCGCACCGGCAAGCCCTCCGGCCTGCCCGCCACCAAGCCGGTCGCTGTCTACCCCGTAAAGATCGAAGGGGACGATGTGCTCGTCTCCGTCAACCAGGAGTCCTGAGTACCCATGGCAACGCTTGAAATCCGCGACCTGCACGTCTCCGTCGAGGCCGAGAACGGCCCGCGCGAGATCCTCAAGGGCGTCGACCTGACCGTGAAGCAGGGCGAGACCCACGCGATCATGGGTCCGAACGGCTCCGGCAAGTCCACCCTGGCCTACTCGCTCGCCGGCCACCCCAAGTACACCGTCACCGGCGGCTCGGTGCTGCTGGACGGCGAGGACGTCCTGGAGATGTCCGTCGACGAGCGCGCCAAGGCCGGCGTCTTCCTGGCCATGCAGTACCCCGTCGAGGTCCCCGGCGTCTCGGTGAGCAACTTCCTGCGCACCGCCGCCACCGCCGTCCGCGGCGAGGCCCCCAAGCTGCGTCTGTGGGTGAAGGAGGTCAAGGAGGCGATGGCCGCCCTCCAGATGGACCCGGCCTTCGCCGAGCGCAACGTCAACGAGGGCTTCTCCGGCGGCGAGAAGAAGCGCCACGAGATCCTCCAGCTGGAGCTCCTCAAGCCGAAGATCGCGATCCTCGACGAGACCGACTCCGGCCTGGACGTCGACGCGCTGCGGATCGTCTCCGAGGGCATCAACCGGGTCCGCTCGACCGGCGAGGTCGGCACCCTGCTGGTGACCCACTACACCCGCATCCTGCGGTACATCAAGCCCGACTACGTCCACGTCTTCGCGGGCGGCCGCATCGTCGAGTCCGGCGGTGCCGAGCTGGCCGACAAGCTGGAGAACGAGGGCTACGAGGCGTATGTGAAGGGGGGCGCGTCCGCGTGACGCATCCGTTCACGGGTCTGCTCGACACCGACGCGATCCGCAAGGACTTCCCCATCCTGCAGCGCGTGCTGCACGAGGAGAAGCCGCTCGTCTACCTGGACAACGCGGCCACCTCGCAGAAGCCGCGCCAGGTGCTGGAAGCCCTGACCGCCTACTACGAGCGGCACAACGCCAACGTCCACCGCGGCGTGCACGTGCTCGCCGAAGAGGCCACGGCGCTCTACGAGGGCGCGCGGGACAAGGTCGCGGCCTTCGTCAACGCGCCCAGCCGCAACGAGGTGATCTTCACCAAGAACGCCTCCGAGTCGCTCAACCTCGTTGCCAACATGCTCGGTTGGGCCGACGAGCCGTACCGGGTGGACGCCGACTCCGAGATCGTCATCACGGAGATGGAGCACCACTCCAACATCGTTCCGTGGCAGCTGCTGTCGCAGCGCACCGGCGCGAAGCTGAAGTGGTTCGGGCTCACCGACGAGGGCCGGCTCGACCTCTCCAACATCGACGAGCTGATCACCGAGAAGACCAAGGTGGTCTCCTTCACCCTGGTCTCCAACCTGCTCGGCACCGTCAACCCGGTCGAGACGATCGTCCGCAAGGCCCAGTCGGTCGGCGCGCTGGTCGTCATCGACGCCTCGCAGGCCGCCCCGCACATGGTGCTGGACGTCCAGGCGCTGGAAGCCGACTTCGTCGCCTTCACCGGTCACAAGATGCTCGCCCCGACCGGCATCGGCGTGCTCTGGGGCCGCCAGGAGCTGCTGGAGGACCTCCCGCCGTTCCTCGGCGGCGGCGAGATGATCGAGACCGTCACCATGGGCTCGTCCACCTACGCCCCGGCGCCGCACAAGTTCGAGGCCGGCACCCCGCCGATCGCCCAGGCGGTCGGGCTCGGTGCGGCCATCGACTACCTGTCGGACATCGGCATGGAGAAGATCGCCGCGCACGAGCACGCGATCACCGCGTACGCGGTCGAGCGCCTGCTGGAGGTCCCGGACCTGCGGATCATCGGCCCGCGCACGGCCGTCGACCGCGGCGCCGCGATCTCCTTCACCCTCGGCGACATCCACCCGCACGACGTGGGCCAGGTGCTGGACGAGCAGGGCATCGCCGTGCGCGTCGGCCACCACTGCGCGCGGCCGGTCTGCCTGCGGTACGGAATTCCGGCGACCACGCGGGCGTCGTTCTACCTGTACTCGACGCCGGGCGAGGTCGACGCGCTGATCGACGGCCTGCACCACGTCCGGAACTTCTTCGGCTGACGGGACTGGGCAGGACATGAAGCTCGACTCGATGTACCAGGACATCATCCTGGACCACTACCGCAACCCCCACGGCAAGGGGCTGCGGGACGGCGACGCCGAGGTGCACCACGTCAACCCGACCTGCGGTGACGAGATCACCCTGCGGGTGCGGCTCGACGGCTCGACCGTCGCCGACGTCTCGTACGAGTCCCAGGGCTGCTCGATCAGCCAGGCCAGCGCCTCGGTGCTGAACGACCTGGTCGTGGGCAAGACCGTCGGCGAGGCGCAGACCGTCCAGGAGGCCTTCCTGGAGCTGATGCAGAGCAAGGGCCAGGGCGAGGGCGACGAGGAGGTGCTGGAGGACGCGGTCGCGTTCGCCGGCGTCTCCAAGTACCCCGCCCGGGTCAAGTGCGCCCTGCTCAGCTGGATGGCCTGGAAGGACGCCACCGCCCAGGCGCTCGCCCAGCACCCCGCCGTGAACGACTGACCCGCAGAGGAGGACAGAACAATGAGTGACGAAACCCCCTCCGCTGCGGAGGAGCAGCCGAACGGCGTCGTCATCGTCGGCACCACCGCCGGCACCGTGTCCGTGGAGGACCTGACCGAGGCCCTGATGGACGTCGTCGACCCCGAACTGGGCATCGACGTCGTCAACCTGGGCCTGATCTACGGCATCCACATCGACGAGTCCGACGTGGCCACCATCGACATGACGCTCACCTCGGCGGCCTGCCCGCTGACCGACGTCATCGAGGACCAGGCCAAGACCGCCACCGACGGCCTGGTCCAGGACCTGCGCATCAACTGGGTCTGGATGCCGCCGTGGGGCCCCGACAAGATCACCGACGACGGCCGCGACCAGCTCCGCGCCCTGGGCTTCAACGTCTGACGGACGGCCCTTTTGTCAACTCGCTGCCGCGCAAACCTCTCCTTCGGGGGAAAGGTTTGCGCGGCAGTGGTATATCTGCCAGCGGGCGGCCAGGCTGGAGCCGCGACCTCGGAGGGAGCGAAGTCATGTCGGTAGTTGCGTTCGCGCAGTTGCTTCTGCCTGACTCGCCGTACGCCATGTGGGTCCGGGGAGAACTCGGCGAGTATCTCCGGCTCCCGGATGACGGCACGCGGGTTGAGGTGATCGGAGGGGAGATCGTTGTGTCACCAGCCCCGGTGTACCTCCATGAGGGGATCCTCACGGACATTCAGGAGTCGGTGCTGGCAGGCAAAATCGCTGACGCGAAGTTCCAATGGCGCGCCGTCCGGACGGTCAACCTGGACCTGGTCGAGGTCGAGGGCGGTTACATCCCGGACATGGTGATCGTGCGCAGGGACGTCGATGCAGAGAAGCGGGCCAAGGATGTGTTGTACGTCCACCCGGCCGATCTTGAGCTGGTGGTGGAGGTGACCTCCGCGTCCAATGCGCGCCATGACCGGCGCCCCATGTTCGGTCGACAAGTGAAGCCCACCAAATGGAGTGGTTACGCACGCACCGGGATCCCGTACTACCTGTTGGTCGACCGTGACCCGCGGCAGCCCGGCGTCACCTTGTTCGGCGAGCCGGACCGAGGCGAGGGGACCTACCAGGTGCTGGGTCAGTGGAAGTTCGGCGAGCCAGTTCGGTTGCCCAAGCCCTTTGATCTTGAGATCAACACCGATGACTGGGCCCCTTGGGCTGAGTAGCCCTGTACGAACGCCGCCCGGGACGAATGGTCGTCCCGGGCGGCGGTGTTTTTGGGGCTGGTCAGGACTGCTTGGGTTTGCGGGCGACGGCGATGGCCAGGGCCGTGCAGAGGGCGGCGGCGATGGCGGCGAAGCCGCTGACGGCGGGGAGGAGGCCGTAGTGCTGGACCAGGGCGCCGACGGCGACGATGGGGAGGGAGCTGCCGAGGTAGACGATGATCCACAGGGAGCTGAGCTCGGAGCCCCGGCGTTCCGGGTTCATCGCGGCGACGGCGGTGGTGAAGAGGGAGCGGAAGGCCACGCCCTGGCAGATGCCGCCGAGGACGCTGCCGATGAAGAGCAGCGCCGGGGTCTCGGTGTACTGGGCGGCGACGACCAGGGCGAGGCCGGCGGCGAGGCCGCCCATGCCGAGGGCGATGACCAGGCGGTCGGAGGTGGGTGGGACGAGGAGCTGGGCCAGTGCGGAGGAGCCGAGCAGCAGGGCGGCCACGATCGCGCCGGTCAGGTGCGAGGAGGTGTGCAGCAGCTTGGCGGAGAAGGCCGGGGCGAGCGCCAGGTAGACGCCGAACACCGCGTACGAGATGAAGCCGGCCGAGGCGGCGAGCAGGAACTCGCGGCGGCCGGTGCGGGGCAGGGCGAGCCGGCGGGGGCGCAGGTGGGTCGGGGTGGTGATGCGGGGCGGGGTGGCCGGCGGGCGGTTGCGGCCGGGCATCCGCGGGTGGACGAGGGCCAGCGGTACGCAGAGCGCCAGCAGGGCGATGGCGTGCAGCAGGAAGGGCGTCAGCAGCGGGTCCGTGCCGTTGGCGAGCAGGGCGCCGACCACCGGGCCGAGCGCGACGCCGCCGGCGGAGCAGGCCAGGGTGAGCTTGGCGGCGAGCGTCGGGTGGTCGGGCAGCAGGTCGCCGAGGGCGGCCCCGGCGGCGCCGGTGGAGAGGCCGACGGCGATGCCCTGGACGGCCCGGCCGGCGGCGAGCTGCCAGAAGCTGCCCGAGGTGGCGAACACGACGTCGCCGGCGGCGGCCAGGGCGACGGCGGGCAGGATCAGGGCGCGGCGGCCGAGGTGGTCGGACCAGTGGCCGACCACGGCGAGCACGGGGACCAGCGCGAACACGTAGATCGTGAAGAGGATCGTGGTGTCGAGCGGGCCGAGGCCGAGGCGCTGCTGGAGGAGCGGGTAGATCGGCGTCGCCAGGTTGGCACCGATCAGCATCAGCAGCAGGGCGGCGGCGACCAGGCCGACGCGGACACCGCGCAGCGCGTTCCAGCGGCTGACCGCGGCGAGCTGGAGCTGGGCGCGGGGCGCGAGCTCCAGGGGAAGCAGGGCCTCCGAGAGTCGGCGTCCGTCGAGCTGCGCGGTGCGCAGGCCGGAGCCGGCGGGGGAGAGGTCCGCCATGTAAGGGATCTCCTGTGGCAGGGCACCACCGGGTCGGCGGGGTGTGCCGGCGCGCCCGTCCTGAGGCGCTGTGGTGGTGGCCGAGGTGCGGGGCTCCCTGGTGGAGCGGGTGAGCTGAGTGGGCCCCTCCTGCCCGGTGTCGGGCGGGGAGGGCGAAGGGCTTCATTGCCCGGTGGCCCGCGCGGGGTGTGCACGGTGCCAATGCGAAGGATAAAGGGTGGGCGCACGGTTGCGGCGCGCGCCCCTTGAGGCCGGGCATCGGGGGTGCCCGGCCTATACGCTGAGGTGGTGGATCGGGACGCTGAGCTGATAGGCGGACCGCTGGCTGAGGGAGAACGCACAACGATGGCCGGACGACGTCGGAAGAACGCCGGGGCTTCGCCGGGAGAGAGTGCGGTCGAGCCGGTTCTGCCCGCCGACCTGGAGCTTCAGGACCTCTACGGGGCGTTCGCCGCGCACGGGCTGGACGACGAGGACCTGGACGACGCGGCGGTCCTGGTACCGCCGGTGAAGCTGCCCGCCGAGGAGGAGCTGGCCGCCCTGGCGAAGGCCGTGCCGATGTTCGGGTACGCGCTGGCGCTGGCCCGCTGGGCCGCCCCGCACCGGGTGGTGGACGAGTTCGGCGACCTGGTGGAGGAGGACCGGGCGCCCGCGGCGCAGCTGCTGGGCCTGGCGCCCGCCGAGGGGGAGGTGCCGGAGGAGGCGGAGGTCGAGGCGATGCGGGCCTGGTCGCTGGCCTGTGACCTGGACCTGGTGGAGATCGGGACGACGGCGGCCGGTGAGCACGTCGCCGTGCCGGGCCCGGATCTGGAGCCCGCCGAGGAGGGTGACCCGGAGACCGTCCTGGAGCTGTGGCTGACCGCCGCCGGGATCGTCCGGGAGCTGGCCGTGGAGGCCGACTCGCTGCCGGAGGAGGAGGCCGTGCGGGCCGCCGAGGGCGGGGAGGCCGGGGAGGCCGGGGAGGGCGGGGAGGGCGGGGAGGAGGACGAGGACGCCCTGAGCGAGGTCGAGGAGGCCCGGGACGCCGCCGCCGAGCTGTTGGACGAGGCGTTGCAGGTGCTGTACGAGACCACCGCCTTCGCCGATCCGGGCAACGAGACCGTGCCGCTGGGCGTGCTGGCCGCGCTGCTGGTGGTGCCGGAGGGCGAGGAGCCGAGCGAGGAGCTGCTGGGCGACATCACCGATGTGATGGTCGCATTGGACCCGATGCTGGGCGACCTGGCCGAGCTGGGCCTGCTGGAGTACCGGCCGATCGACCCGGAGCTGTTCGACGAGGAGGAGGGCCCGGAGGGCGAGGAGCCCGCCCTCGTCGGCGAGGCGCCGCTGGACGATGAGGAGTCGGCGCGCTTCGGGCTCGTCCGGCTCACCCCGCTCGGCCAGTACGGCATCCGGCAGTGGCTGCTGGAGGACGGCTACGACGCGCCGCTGGTCGGCGAGCTGGCCCAGGGCGACGCGGCCGAGCTGCTGCGCGCGGTGTGCGAGGCCGCCAACGTGCTGCCGGACGAGGAGCTGCGGGTCTGGATCACCGGCCGGGAGCCGGTGGCGGCGGCGCGCGAGCTGCTGGCGGCGGCGCGCGGCGACGACGCGTACGCCCCGATGCGGCGGATGCTCGGCGTCTCGGCGCTGAACATGCTGGGCGCGGCCGCCGAGCCCGCCGTGCGCGACGTGCTGGACGACCCCGAGCTGGGCGGCGCCGCCCGGGCCTGGCTGACCTCGAAGGGAGCGACGGACGTGCCGGTACCGGAGCGGACGATGGCACTGTGGACGGTGGTCGACACCTTCGCCGCCCAGCTGCTGGACAGCGGCGGCGACGCCGAACTGCTGCGCGAGCTGATCGCGGACCTGCCGGTGACCGGCAACCCTGCGTCCTACTTCGGCGAGCTCTGGCGGGTCGACCACCCGTACACGGCGGACGTCCTGGAGGCCGTCGGGGAGCTGCACCTGGACCGGGCGGTGGCCAAGGAGGCGCGCAAGGCGGCCTTCAAGGCGCGGTCCAAGGGCTGACGGGCCGACGGGGGGGGGCTTCGGGGGGCCGACGGGGCTTCGACGGGGCTTCGACGGGCTGATGGGCCGGCGAGTCAGGGGAGATCGAGGGAGCCGTCCTCGGCGAAGGGGAAGAACGGGTTGTGGGCCAGCTCCCAGAGGTGGCCGTCCGGGTCCTCGAAGTAGCCGGAGTAGCCGCCCCAGCTGGTCGGGACCGGCGGCTTGACCACCACGGCGCCGGCCTCGACCGCCGTCTTCAACGCGGTGTCCACCAGCGCGGGGGACTCCAGGTTCACCGCGAGGGTGACGCCGCGGAAGGCGGGCTCACCGGTGGCGGGCACGCCCGCGTCGGCGGCCAGCTCCTCGGTGGGGAAGAGGCCGAGCGCCGAGTCGGCGGTGCGGAACCAGACGATCTCCGGGCTGGAGGCGGAGGACCGCCGCCAGCCCAGGTCCTCGTAGAAGCGGGCGCTGCGGTCGAGGTCGGAGACCCCGAGGGTGACGATGCTGATCCGGGCCGGGAAGCTGCTGTCTGCTGTCATGCCGCCAGGGTAGGGAGGGCGGCTGACAACCGCGCGTCCTGACACGGCCGGTGCCGGCCGGCAACCAGCAGTCCTGACACGGCCCGGGACCGTCGGCGGCCGGGCGTCCCGACGCGGCCTGTGCCGGTGCCCGGTACCCGAGCTGATGACCCGGCAGGTCCCGGGCACTAAGGTGGCGTCGGCGGTGCGGGCGCGAGGACTCGGGGGTGCGGCACAGGATGATGCGGGAGAGTGGCGGCAGGCCCCCGGAGTGGAACGTCGGGCGGACGGACCCTGCGCGCGTCCCGGACCCGAGGAGCAAGGAGGAGCGTCTCGCCGCGGTGGAGGACTTCTCCCGCCGGACGGTGGCCGCGGCCGACTTCCCGGTGTACGGCGTGGTCGCGGGGCTGTTGCGCGGGGGCGGCGCGATGGGCGGCTGGGGCGAGGCGCTGGCCGCCTTCGAGACCTCCGGTGGCGAACTCGCCTGGGTCGAGGTGCAGTCCGGCGACTGGAGCTCGGTGGCCGGCCCGTACGTCAGCGTGCGCACCTACCGGCCGGACGCGGAGCGCGGCGAGGACCTGCCCGAGCTGGAGGACGTGGTCGAGGACGAACGGGACCGGGTCTACGACCACCTGGGGGTCGACGAGGGCGACGGGCCGGGCCGGGTACGGGCGTTGCGCGAGTGGATCACCGTGGACGGCGAGCCGTACCCGGTGGAGGTGCACGAGGACCGGCCGGTGCTCTGGCCCGGTGCGCCGGCCGCCGACGGGGCCGCACCGGTCTGGGCCGGGCGGCTGCGGATCGGCGGGCTGACCGTGACGGTGTGCGGGCGCGGGGTGCCGCCCGGCGGCGTGGAGCTCGGCGGGATCGCGGACTTCGAGCCGTACCTGCGCGGCCGGGCCGAGCTGCTGGGCGAGCTGGCCGCCCGGCGGGCCCGGCAGGTCCCGGTGGAGGAGCGTGAACTGCCGCCCGCCGTCGGGCTGGAGGCGCACCGGGAGCTGATCGCGCAGAGCGTCGCCGCGTCCGCCGCCGTCGAGGCGCAGGTCCGGGCCGGGCGGACGCCGCGGCGCCCGCGCGGGGACGCCTACGAGGTGCGCTGGGAGGTGGCGGTGCGCCAGCAGATGCGGCTCGCCACCGAGAACCGGGAGGAGGCGGTGACGGCGCTGACCGCGATGGTCAACCACCTCAACCGGCTTGCCCGGCACACGCATTGGCTGATCGGCACGCCGGAGGGCGGGGCGGCCGTCGAGGAGGTCGTCCGGTACACGGTGTTCGCCAGTGAGGTGGCGAGCCTGCCGGCGCAGCGGGCCTGGGAGCAGCTCTGGCGGGAGCGGCGGGGCGGCGGGCCGGAGGTCTGGGAGGAGCACCGGCTCGCCGAGCAGCTGTGGCTGTCGGCCTGGGAGCAGTGGCGGACGACGCGGTCGGGGTGACCCTCGGCGGGGCGTCGTGGGTCGGGGTGGCCCTCGGCGGGGCGCCGTGGGTCGGGGTGGCCCTCGGCGGGGCGTCGCAGGCAAAGCGGAGGTCATGTGTCGGTCATCGGTTGGCAAATGGCCGCCTGGGCGTGAGGTGGGCGTCATGCCTGGTTCATCCCCGCGGCGGAGTCTGCTGGGCGTCGACGCCCCGTCTCGACGCCCCGCCCGCCGGGCACCGGGCCCGCCCCCGGTCCGGCGGCCGATTCCTCAGGAGTTGCTGCCATGCCGCTGTCCCGCCGGGACTTCGTCAACCGTTCCACCCTCGTCGGGGCCGGCGTGCTGATCGCCGGCAGCGCGGAGGCGCTGGCCAGCGCCCCGGGCGCGATCGCCGCCCCGGCCGGCGGCGAGCTGCCGGCCGCGTCCGCGGCGGGTGACACCGGTGCGGTGCGCGCCGCCATCGGCTACGGCCCGCTGGTGCAGGACCCGGCCGGGCTGCTGTCGCTGCCCAAGGGCTTCGCGTACAAGGTCGTCAACCGCGCCGGCGTCACCCGGCTGCGCACCGGCGAGTTCACCCCGAGCAACCACGACGGCACCTCCGCCTTCGAGGACGAGCGCGGCGGCAACCTGCTCGTCACCAACCACGAGCTGCGCGGACCCCGGGCGAACTGGCCGAACCCGGTGCCGCTGACCGAGGGCCACGTCTACGACCCGGGCGCGGCCGGCGGCTGCACCATCGTGCACGCCAAGCGGAACGGCTCGGTCGAGCAGTGGGTCGGCATCGCCGGCACCTCCACCAACTGCGCGGGCGGCGTGACCCCGTGGGGCACCTGGCTGTCCGGCGAGGAGACCGAGGACAAGGCCGGCCAGAACGGCATGACCAAGGACCACGGCTACATCTTCGAGGTCGACCCGTTCGACGACGACTACAACCGCGACCCGCAGCCGGTGAAGGCCTTCGGCCGGTACGCGCACGAGGCCGTCGTGGTGGACCCGAAGCGCGGCCACGTCTACCTGACCGAGGACGCCTCGAACCCCAACGGCCTGCTGTTCCGCTGGACCCCGCCGGCCGGCTTCAAGCACGGCCGCTACAAGCTGCGCGCGCTGGCCGCCGACGCCGGCGTGCTGGAGGCCTTCAAGGTCTTCGACGCCCAGGGCAAGTTCGTCGACGACCTCTCCCGCGCCACCAAGGTCGGCACCACCTACGGCGCGGACTGGGTCAAGGTCCAGGACCGCGACGCCAGGACCGTCTCGGTCCGCAAGCAGTTCAAGGAGGGCGAGGTCACCCGGGCCCGCAAGCTGGAGGGCATGTGGTGGGGTGACGGCGGCTTCTACTTCGTCTCCAGCTTCGCCCGCTCGGAGAGCCCGGTGCAGCACGACGGCCAGGTCTGGTTCTACAACCCGGCCCGCCGCACCATCACCCTGAAGGTGCTGCTCGGCGTCAACACCGACGTGCTCGGCGACCACGACAACTACGACGGCCCGGACAACATCACCGTGTCGCCGTACGGCGGCGTGGTCATCGCCGAGGACGGCGAGGGCGTGCAGCACCTGTTCGGCGCCACCGAGGACGGGCTGACCTACCCGATCGCGCGCAACGAGCTGAACATCGGCAGCGCGGCCAAGCCCGAGTTCAGCGAGTTCACCGGGGTGACCTTCTCGGACGACGGCAAGACCCTCTTCGCCAACATCCAGGAGCCGGGCATCCAGCTGGCCATCACCGGCCCGTGGCACCGGCTGAACGAGCACAAGCGCGGCCAGGGCTACGGCGAGTGACGTAGCGGGTGTCGAAGGGGCTGCCCGCGGTCATTCGTCCGCGGGCAGCCTCAGTTGCAGCATCGCCAGCAGGCGCTGCTGCGGCTGGGCGAGGTCGATGCCGGTCAACTGCTCGGCGCGGCGCACCCGGTAGCGCAGGGTGTTGGGGTGGATGTGCAGGGCGTCCGCGGCGACCCGGACCTCGCCGAGCGCGTCCAGCCAGGCCAGCACCGACTCGGCGAGCCGGGTGCCGTGCCGGCGGTCGTACGCGGCGAGCGCGGTGAGCCGGGGGTCGCGCAGGCCGGAGCGCTCCTGGAGCAGCGCGAGCATCTCGCTGACCAGCACCTCGGCCTGGACGTCGATCAGCGCCGCCACGTCGAGGTCCACCCCGCCGCGGCTCATCGCGTCCAGGATGCGGTCCGCCTGCGCGCGGGAGTCCGGCACCTGGGCCAGGCCGTCCACGGTCGAGCCGATCGCGGCGCGCAGCGGGACGCCGAGGTGCTCCCGGGCGGCAGCCACCACCTCGTCCGCCCAGCCGCGCACGGTGGCCATCGGCAGGCCGGGCGGGAGTTCGGGCAGCAGCACGTACACCCGGGACTCGATCGGGGCGAGCAGGGCGGTGCGGTGCCGGGCGGCGGTGTGCACCGAGATCAGGCCGGTGACGTCGGAGCGGTGCAGCGCCTCGGTGGTGTGCGCGCCGTAGGCGAGCACGGTGGCCGGGCGGCGCAGGTCCAGACCCAGGTGGGTGGCGAGCGACTGCGGTCCGGTGGAGCCCTCCAGCAGGCCGGTGAGCAGCGTCCGGGTGAGCCGCATGTCGGCGGACAACTCGCGTCGGCGGCGCACCAGTTGGGCGGCAGCCACCCGGGCGGCGCCGACCAGGGCCTGATCGGCGAGCGGCGCCAGCGGCTGCGCCCCCTCCTGCACCCAGATGGTGCCGAGCGGCTGCGCCCCGGCCCGGATGCCGATCGCCAGGCGGCGGCGCAGGCCGAGTTCGGGGTGCGGTTCGACCGCGATCGGGGCGTCCGAGGTGCGCAGGTGCTGGAAGATGCCCCACTCGCGGAGCTTGGACAGGTACGGCTCGGGGCCCTGCCAGCCGAGGATGGAGAGCCGGCGCAGGTCGTCGACCTCGTCCGAGTCGGAGGAGCGGGAGTACGCCAGCACCCGGCTGGAGGTGTCCTCGATCGAGACGATGCCGTTGGTGAGCACGGCGACCGTCTGGGCGAGGGAGAAGAGGTCGCCCGCGTTGGGTTCGGGGGCGCCGGGGGTGTCCGGGGCGTCCGGGCCGGCGATGATCGCGCGGGCCAGCGAGTCGAGGTGCTCCCAGCGGGTCTCGCGGCGCACCGAGAGCAGGGCGACGCCCGCCTCGGTGGCGGCCTCGCGCAGTGCGTCCGCCTGGCCGGGGCCGTCCAGCTTGACCGCGACCGCCGCGGCGCCGGCCCGTCCGGCGGCGCGCAGGGCGGGGAGGGCGGCGCGGCCGCGGGCGCCGATCGCGAGGACGAGTTCGCCGGGGGCGGCGGTCGGCGGGTCCTCCGGGTCGAGGATCGCGACGTCGCGGACCGGGACGTCCAGGCCCTGCGGGGCGGCCTGGAGTTCGACCAGGGGTTCGCCGAGGGACATCAGCAGCTGGCGGAGCGGGAGGCCGGAGGTGGGCGGGAGTCCGGGGGAGCCTGGGAGGCCGGGGGTCGTCATCGGGCCTCCTTCATCCGTTCGGACAATGCCGTGTGGTTGATTTTAGCCGGGCGGACAGAGTCGCGGCCCGGCTTTCGTAAATAGTTGACTCTGACTATTCATGAGTGGATAGTCAGTACTGACCAAGAGATGAGGACGTCTCGTGGCGAAGCGACGCAAGGTGTCGAACCCGCTGGCCCTCGCGGTCCTGGCCGAACTCGTGGCCGGGCCGATGCACCCGTACGAGATGGGGCGCCGGCTCAAGGAGCACGGCAAGGACCGCAACATCAAGTACAACCGCAGCTCGCTGTACATGGTCGTGGAGCAGCTGCGGAAGGCCGGGTTCGTCGCCGAACAGGAGACCGTCCGCGACACCCAGCGACCGGAGCGCACCGTCTACGCCGTCACCCCCGAGGGCCGGGCGGAGCTCACTGACTGGATGCGCGAACTCGTCGCCGAACCGCAGCACGAGTACCCCGCGTTCGGGGTCGCGCTGTCGCTGCTCATGGTGGTCCCGCCGGCCGAGGCCGTGGAACTGCTGGAACAGCGGCGGGCCGCGCTGGCCGCCGAGGTGGAGGGCATCCGGGCGGCCCTGCGGAAGGCCTCGGACGACGGCGTGGCCTGGATCTTCCTGATCGAGGAGGAGCACCGGGTCGGCGCGCTGGAGGCCGAGGGCCGCTTCGTCGAGCACCTCGTCGGTCGACTCAAGGAGCCGGAGTTCATCCGGACCTGGCACGAGATCTTCGGGAGTCTGGAATGAGTACGAGCAACGGGGAGAAGAGGGCCCTCGTCATCGGCGGCGGGATCGCCGGGCCGGTGACGGCACTGGCCCTGCGCAAGGCCGGCGTCGAAGCCGTCGTCTTCGAGGCCTACGAGTCCTCCGCCGAGGGCATCGGCGGCACCTTCATGATCGCCCCCAACGGGCTCGACGCCCTGGCGACCGTCGGGCTCGGGGCGGAGGTCGGCGCGATCGGACAGCCGATCGGCCCGATGCTGATCGAGGACGGCCGGGGCGGTGTGCTGGCCGAGTTCGCCGGCCTCCCCGACCTGCCGCCCGGCCGGGTCATGCGCCGCGCCGAACTGTACGAGGTGCTCCAGCGGCGGCTGCGCGAGAGCGGCATCGAAGTCCGCTACGGCAAACGGCTGGTCGGCGCAGAGGAGGGCGCCGACGGCATCACCGCCCGCTTCGCCGACGGCGACACCGCCACCGGCGACCTGCTGATCGGCACCGACGGCACCCGCTCCACCGTCCGCACCCTGATCGACCCGGCCGCACCCGGCGCGCAGCACACCGGCCTGCTCGGCGTCGGCGGCTACAGCCCGCACCGGCTGCCCGGCCGGGCCGGACGCGGCGAGACCATGCACTTCGCCAACGGCGCCCGCGCCTTCTTCGGCTACTGGGGGCTGCCGGACGGCGCCGGGACGGCCTGGTTCAGCAACATCCCGCAGCCCGAACAGCTGACCGCCGAGCAGGTCCGCGCCGTCAGCCCGGAGGAGTGGCTGCGCCGGGTCCGCGACCTGCACGCCGACGACCTGCCCGCCCGGGACGTGCTGCGCGAGGCCGCCGCCGACACCGTCGAAGTCTTCCCGCGGCTGGAGATCATGCCGTCCGTCCCGCACTGGTACCGCGGCCGGATGGTGCTGGTCGGCGACAGCGCACACGCCCCCTCCAACAGCTCCGGCCAGGGCGTCTCGCTGGCCGTCGAGAGCGCCGTCGAACTCGCCCGCTGCCTGCGGGACCTGCCCGACCACACCGCCGCCTTCGCCGCCTACGAGGCACTGCGCCGACCCCGGGTCGAGAAGATCGCCGCCAACGCGGCGCGCACCAACAACCAGAAGTCCTCCGGGCCGGTCGGCCGGGCGCTGTTCCGGCTGCTCGCGCCGATCGCGATGCGGACCTTCCTGAGCCCGGAGAAGATGCTCCGCCCGGTGCACGGCCACCGGATCGACTGGGACCGGCCGGCGCCCCCGGTGGCCTCCGGCGCGACGGGCCGTCAACGGCGCGCCGTGACCGCGCCGTGACTGCGCCGTGACCCCTTCGTCGGGCCGGACAACGCCGTACGGGGGAATTTAGCCGCCCGGCCAATCAAGTGGCCCCAGGGGCAGGAATAGCGTTCGTGCTGTGGCCGACGTGCGACCCACGCCGGCATCCCCCCGCATCAACGAAGGAGAGCGTGCGCTCTATGGACGCTGTGACCCAGGTCCCCGCGCCGGTGAACGAGCCGGTCCACAGCTACGCCCCGGGCAGCCCGGAACGGGCCCGTCTGGAGGCCAAGCTGAAGGAGCTGGGCGGCCAGGAGCCGGTCCAGCTGACCATGACGATCAACGGTGAGCACCGCATGGGCGGCGGCGCCGAGATCCACGTCGTCCAGCCGCACAACCACGCGGCGAGGCTCGGCACCCTGCGCAACGCCACCCAGGCCGACGCGCAGGAGGCCATCGACACTGCCCTGGCCGCGGCCCCGGCCTGGCAGGCGCTCTCCTTCGACTCCCGCGCCGCGATCTTCCTCAAGGCCGCCGACCTGCTGGCCGGCCCCTGGCGCGAGACCCTGGCCGCCGCCACCATGCTCGGCCAGTCCAAGACCGCCCAGCAGGCCGAGATCGACACGCCCTGCGAGCTGGTCGACTTCCTGCGCTTCAACGTGCACTTCGCCCGCCAGATCATGGCCGAGCAGCCGATCTCCTCGGACGGCGTGTGGAACCGCAGCGACCACCGCCCGCTGGAGGGCTTCGTCTACGCGATCACCCCGTTCAACTTCACCGCGATCGCCGGCAACCTGCCGACCGCGCCCGCGCTGATGGGCAACGTGGTGCTCTGGAAGCCGTCCCCGACCCAGCAGTACTCCGCGCACCTGCTGATGCAGCTGCTGGAGGAGGCCGGCCTGCCCAAGGGCGTCATCAACATGGTGACCGGCGACGGCCTGGACGTCTCCGCCGTGGCGCTCAAGCACCCGGCGCTGGCCGGCATCCACTTCACCGGCTCCACCGCCACCTTCCAGCACCTGTGGCGCTCCGTCGGCGAGAACATCGCCGGCTACCGCACCTACCCGCGGATCGTCGGCGAGACCGGCGGCAAGGACTTCCTGGTCGCCCACCCGTCCGCCGACCCGGCCGTGCTGAAGACCGCGATGACCCGCGGCGCCTTCGAGTTCCAGGGCCAGAAGTGCTCGGCGCTCTCCCGCGCCTACGTCCCGGCCTCGATCTGGGCCGGCCTCAAGGACGAGTTCGCCGCCGAGGTCGAGGGCCTCACCATGGGCGACGTCACCGACCTGGCGAACTTCATGTCCGCCGTCATCGACGACCGCGCCTTCGCCAAGAACAAGGCCGCCATCGACCGCGCCCAGGCCGACCCCGCGGTCGAGGTCCTGGCCGGCGGCACCTACGACGACTCGGTCGGCTACTTCGTCCGCCCGACCGTCCTCGTCTGCGAGGACCCGGCGTCCGAGTACTTCCGCGAGGAGTACTTCGGCCCGATCCTCGCCGTGCACGTCTACCAGGACGACAAGTACGACGAGATGCTGGCCCAGATGGAGTCGGCCTCCGCCTACGGCCTGACCGGCGCGATCATCGCCCAGGACCGCGCGGCCGCCCAGGACGCCATGCACAAGCTGCGCTTCGCGGCCGGCAACTTCTACATCAACGACAAGCCGACCGGCGCCGTCGTCGGCCAGCAGCCCTTCGGCGGCGGCCGGGCCTCCGGCACCAACGACAAGGCCGGTGCCAAGCAGAACCTGGCGCGGTGGACCTCGACCCGCTCGGTCAAGGAGACCTTCGTCCCGCCGACGGACTACCGCTACCCGCACATGGGCTGAGTGCCTCTCCCGACCGTTCCGGTCGCCTGACCGTCTCGGTCACGTGGCCGCGCCGGTCACCTGACCGTTCCGGTCGCCTGACCACTGCGGTCGCCTGACCACTGCGGTCACCCGACCGCTCCGGTCGCCTGACCATTCCGGTCACCCGCGACGCCCGGCCCCGCAGCCGGGCGTCGCCCGCCGGGGCGGCGGTGCCACGTACCCGCCGCCCGCCGCCCCGGCCCCCCTTCTGCCACCCTTAGAAGCACCAGCTCCAGGAGTCACGATGCTCCGTTCCGCCCTTCTCGCGGCCTCCCGGTCGCCGCAGGTCCGCACCGTGGTCGAGAAGTTCCCGCCGACCCACGCGATAGTCGAGCGCTTCGTCGCCGGTGACGTCCTCGACGACGCCGTCACCGCCACCGACGACCTGATCGCCACCGGCCGCAAGGTCACCCTCGACCACCTCGGCGAGGACACCCAGGACGCCGCCCAGGCCGCCGGCACCGCCGAGGCCTACGAGTACCTGCTCACGGCGCTCAAGGAGACCGGCCTCGCGGCCGGCGCCGAGGTGTCGGTCAAGCTGTCGGCCGTCGGCCAGTTCCTCCCGGTGGACGGCGAGAAGATCGCGCTGGAGAACGCCCGCCGCATCTGCGAGGCCGCCGCCGACGCCGGCACCACGGTGACCCTCGACATGGAGGACCACACCACCACCGACTCCACCCTCGCCATCGCGCGCGAGCTGCGGGCCGACTTCCCCTGGCTGGGCGTCGTGCTCCAGGCCTACCTGCGCCGCACCGAGGCCGACTGCCGCGAGTTCTCCGGCCCCGGCTCGCGCGTGCGCCTGTGCAAGGGTGCCTACAAGGAGCCCGAGTCGGTCGCCTTCCAGGGCAAGCACGACGTCGACCTCGCGTACGTCCGCGCGCTCAAGGTCCTGATGGCCGGCGAGGGCTACCCGATGATCGCCTCGCACGACCCCAACATGATCAAGATCGCCGGCCAGCTCGCCCAGTGGAACGGCCGCAAGCGCGACTCCTTCGAGTACCAGATGCTGTTCGGCATCCGCCCCGAGGAGCAGCTGCGCCTCGCCGGCGAGGGCAACACCATGCGCGTGTACCTGCCCTACGGCCAGGAGTGGTACGGCTACTTCATGCGCCGCCTCGCCGAGCGCCCGGCCAACCTCACCTTCTTCCTGCGCGCCATGGCCACCCGCGGCTGACCCGCGCGCACCCGCACGACGACGGCCCGCACCCCCGGTGGAAGGGGGGTGCGGGCCGTTTGTCGCGTTCCCGGGACTTCTAGAGGAAGTCCTTGGTGTCCAACTCGAACTCGAACGGGGCGGGGAGGGCGAGCGGTTCGCCGAAGGCTGCCAGGTGCACCTCGGTGTACTCGTCGCGGTGGGGATTGCTGAAGAGACTGACCTGGGCCCGCTCGCGGTCGATCAGGAGGTACAGCGGGATCGCGGCGCGGGCGTAGCAGTGGCGTTTGGCGATGCGGTCCTGGTCGGGCTTGCTGGAGGTGACCTCCGCGACCATCGCGACGCCGTCGGGCTCCATCCAGGGCGGCGCGTCGCGGAAGAGGCGGAGTTCCCTTGGAGCGAAGGTCGTGTCCGGAATGACGTGGTTCTTCGGGCAGAGGCCGCCGCTCACCAGACGGAGGCCCTTATGGCCCGATGCCTGCATGTGGACCTGGGACTTTGCTTTCACCTGGTCGATCAGCAGGTCGATGTAGTCCTCGTGGTTGCCGTCCGGCGGTGGTGCCACGATGATCTCTCCCTCGATGAGCTCGGCCCGGAAGCCTTCGGGGGAGTGCAGGCTCAGGAAGCTCTCCAGCAGGATGTCCTCCTGCGATGGGGAGCCCGTGATTGGTTGCTCATGCGCCACAGCACTCATGATGCCCCTCCTTCAGGTTCGAGTCACGCTAGTCGTGGTGCGGAGGGGTTATGCCGTGCACGGTTGGTTTTCACTCGATGGTGTGAGTTTGAGGCCTGGCGTAGCATCCCGATGCTGATGAACTGGGGTGTTGGCGGGAGGAGTTGGGGATGCTGAAGGAGTTCGCGGGGTTGTCGACGCCGTTGGTGGCGGATGCGTGTGTGCGGTTGGGGGTGGGGCTCAGGGCGGCGCCGGTGGGGGTGGCGGCGGTGGTGGCCGGGGGGCGGGTCGCGGGGCGTGTGCTGCCGGTGCGGCACTACGGGAGCGTGGACGTGTTCCTGGAGGCGTACGGGGCGGCCCGGGACGGTGACGTGCTGGTGATCGACAACGGTGGGCGGACCGACGAGGCCTGCATCGGGGACCTCGCGGTGTTGGAGGCGCGGGCCGCCGGGATCGCCGGGATCGTGGTGTGGGGGCTGCACCGGGACACCCCCGAACTGGTGGAGATCGGGCTGCCGGTGTTCAGTTACGGCGCGCTGCCGTTGGGGCCGGTTCGGCTGGACGGGCGGGAGCCGGAGGCGCTGGTGACGGCGCGGGTCGGGCCGCACCTGGTGGGCGCTGGGGACGTGGTGTTCGGCGACGCGGACGGGGTGCTGTTCGTCCCGGCCGACCGGGCCGGGGAGGTGCTGGAGGCGGCCGCCGCGATCGCCGGGACCGAGCGTGCGCAGGCCGGGCGGATCGCCTCCGGTGACACGCTGCGCCGGCAGACCGCCTTCGACGAGTACCTGGAGCGCCGCGCCGCCGATCCTTCGTACAGCTTCCGGCAGCACCTGCGGCGGGTCGGCGGGGCGATCGAGGAGTAGCGAACTCCCTTACAGCGGCCGGTGCATGACGTGCAGGCCGACGTAGCCGTCGACGGGGTGGTGGAAGGCTTCGGGGACGGTGCCGACGATGTCGAAGCCGAGGGATTGGTAGAGCTTCACGGCGTGGTGGTTGTTGGCGACCACGGCGTTGAACTGCATGGCGCGGTAGCCGTTGGTGCGGGCCCAGTCGAGGGTGTACTCGACCAGGGCCCGCCCGATGCCGCGGCCGTGGTGCGCCGGGTCGACCAGGTAGCTGGCGCTGGCCACGTGCGCGCCGTTGCCGGGGCGGTTGCGGGTCATGTTGGCGGTGCCGACGACCGTGCCGGCCTCGTCCACCGCGACCACCGTGCGATGGGGCGCGGCGAGCATCCACCACTCCCGGCCGAGGTCGGAGGAGAGGTCGAGGGGGTAGGGGAACGTCTCGCCGGCGGCGATGACGGTGTGGAAGAAGGGCCAGACGGCAGGCCAGTCCTCGGGGGTGGCTTCGCGGATGAGCATCCGCTCAGCATGATCCGCGGCGGGAGGGGCCTGCCACTGGATTTCGACTGGTTCTCGGTGCGCGACCGTTTGCGGTGCGGCTGGTCAGTTCAGGACGGCGTCCTCGACCAGGGCGGCCGCGTGGGCCTGGCCCTTGGCGTTGGGGTGCACCAGGGCGTAGCGCAGCGGGATGATGCTGGTCAGCACGCCGTCCAACCAGTGGTCCTGGTCGCACACGCTGTGGCCGGTGGTGGAGGGGTAGAGGTCGACGAAGGCGTCGCCGCGGGCGGCGGTCCGCTGGGCGATGATCGCGTTGAGCGGTTCCAGGATGGCCGTCCGCGCCCAGGCGAGGTCGCCGGTGGTGAAGGTGGCGAACTGCTCCAGGTTGCCGTAGGTGCAGCGGGTGGCGTCCTCGGGGACGAGGTGGGGGTAGCCGACGGTCAGCAGCCGAGCGGACGGGGCCTTGGCGTGCAGGGCGCCGAGCATCTGGTCGAAGTCGCCGCGCAGTTGGTTGAAGCGGTCGGGCAGGCTCGCGTCGAACTTGTCCTTGCAGGGCGTGCCCTGGCCGAGGACCGCGGCGCCGAGTTCGATGCAGCCCTTGAGGATCTCGGCGAAGCCGAGGGTGTTGCCGCCGATCTCGACGGTGATCACGTCGGCGCCCGGGGAGACGGCGTCGATCTGCGACGGGACCGGTGGGAAGGGGGCGCCGGGGTTGGTCCCGAGCGGCGGGAGCGGGCGGCCGGGCGGGGCTTCCTTGGTCTGGTAGACGTCCTTGACGGTGGCGCCGGCACAGCTGACGTTGCGCAGCTCGACCAGGGGGCCGAGGCCGCGGCGGATCAGCTCGGGGTAGGAGCCGGTGGTGCGGGCGCAGCCGTCGCGGGGTTCGGTCTCGTCGCCGGCGGCCTCGACGAAGCCGGCCGTGTAGGAGTCGCCCAGTGCGGCCCAGGCGAGCGTCCGGACGCGGCCGGCCGGTTCGGCGGCGGCCTGGGCGGCGGACGGGGTGATCAGGCCGGCGGTGAGCGCGACGGCGGTGCCGGCGACGGCGAGGCGGGACAGGAAGCGTGGCACGGTCTCTCCCTCAACGAGTGCGCGGGAGAGCGCGATTCACCCCCCCCTAGAGGTAGATCGAGTCGGTGGGTGGACGACTTGATCCCTCAGGAGGGTGAATTCGCGTGTGCGGCCGTGACGTTGGGCCGATCGGCCCTGGGCGTCGGGGTGGGTCGGCGAGGGGTGGGGCGAGACGGTTCAGAGCAGGGCGGCGGACGGATCGACCATCGCCCGGGCGGTCTTGGCGTCGACGTACTCGCCGAGCGCGGTCATCACCCACTCGCCGGACGACTGCCGGACCAGCTTGCACATCACCACGCCGGTGTGCGGCTCGGAGTGGGTGAGGTCGAAGCGGACCAGCTCCTCCTCCGTCCGGGCGTCCAGCAGGCGGCAGTAGGCGTTCTTGACCTCGGTGAACCGCTGGCCGGAGAAGGAGTTGACGACGAAGACCAGGCCGGTGACCTCGGCCGGCAGGCCGTCCAGGTGGACGGTGATCGACTCGTCGTCGCCGGCTCCGCCGCCGGTGAGGTTGTCGCCGGAGTGGGCGATCGCGCCCTTGAAGACGGTCAGCTTCATGAACCAGGCCGTCTCCAGCTTCTTGCGCTGGGCGTCGAAGGCGAGGCAGGAGGCGTCCAGGTCGACGCTGCGGCCGCGGCCGGCGGGCTCCCAGCCGAGCGCCATCCGGACCGAGGAGAGGAACGGACGGCCGTTCTTCACCAGGGAGACCGAACTGCCCTTGACCAGGTTGACCCGGCCCTTGTCCAGGGTGATCTTGGCGGGGGCGGACGGGGCCGGCGGGGCGACCGGGGGCGCGGGGGGCGCGGGCGGGGTGGCGGCGAGGGCGATCCGCGGGTCGACGGGGGGAGCCGGGGGAGCGACCGGAGGGGCCGCGGGGGGAGTGGCGGGGGCGGGGGTCTGGGCGGCCGGGGCCGGGGAGTCGTCGACGGAGACGCCGAAGTCGGTGGCGATGCCCGCCAGGCCGTTGGCGTAGCCCTGGCCGACCGCTCGCACCTTCCAGGCGCCGCCGCGCTGGTAGACCTCGACCACGATGAGCGCGGTCTCCTGGCCCAGCTGCGGCGGGGTGAAGGTGACCAGGGCCTGCCCGGTGTCGGCGTCGCGGACGGTGGCGGTCGGCTCCATCCCGGCGAAGGTGGAGGACTGGTCGGCGGGGCTGGCGGTCACCACGATCTTGGTGATGCCGGCCGGGACGGCCAGGGTGTCGACGGTGATCGCGTCCGGCGCTCCGGCGGCGGCCGGGCGGTGGCTGACGCCGGGGCCGTGCGGGGCGTTGAAGAAGACGAAGTCGTCGTCCGAGCGCACCTTTCCGGCGTCGGTCAGCAGCAGACCGGAGACGTCCAGCGCCTTGGGCGCGGTGACCTCGACAGTCACCCGCGCGGCGGTCAGCGGGGCGTTGCCGCCTTGGGTCAGGACGGTGGACACGGACTCCTCCTCGGGTGCGGAACGGCGGCCGGCCGGGGCCGCTGGGACCGCCGGGCCGGGTGCTGCCCACAGTAACGAACGGGCGCGTCGGGATGAGCCCGGCCGGGGCGGTGACCTGTCGGATCGTCGGACGGTACGGCCGGGCGGCGGGGTTGGGTGGCGGGGTTGAGTGGCAGGCCCCGGCAAGGCCGCACGGTGGCAAGGCGGCAAGGTGGCGGGACAGCGCGGCCGGAGGTCAGCGGGGCGCGAAGGCCGTCGGCGTGCCGGGGCGCGGCGGGAGCCCGGGTGCCTCGGGCATGACCGGCAGCGGCGCGACCGGCGGCGGCGCGACGGGCTGCGGTGCGACCGGGCCGAAGGCGCCGAGGGCGGCGACCGCCCGGGGCCGGTCGATGCCGAAGGCGGCGGCGCTCCAGCTCTCCGCCGCGGCGGCCTTGCGGACCGGGCCGGACGAAGCGGGCCGACCGGACGGGAGCGAGGGGCCGGACGGGCCGGTGGGCCCCGAGGGTTCGGCGGCGGGGCGGGTGCCGCGCACGCCGAAGGCGTAGTGGCCGGGCGGGACGTCGGTGCCGGCCGGGGTGGTGAAGCGGTAGACCAGGGTGCCGCGCTCCTGTTGGGCGGTGACGACCGCGCCGGGCAGGTCGGTCCAGGCGGTGCCGCTGCCGGGGGCCAACTCGCCTGGGGCAAGCCGGAATTCGGTCTGAAGTGCGGTGAGCGGCTCGGTGACGGCGAGGTCGAGCTGGTGCCGGAGGCCGTCCCGGCCGAGCGGTGTGACCGTGGCGACGCCGGTCAGGGCCTGGTCGGTGTCCGGCTCGGTGTCCGGGCCAGGGGCGCCGGCGGTTGGGCCGTCGGTGCCCGGGGCGATTGCGCCGGGCGGCGGCGGTGCGGGCTGGGCCGGGGCGGCCGGGCGGGGTCCGGGTGCGTGCGGCGTGGTCGGCGAGGGGGAGGGCGAAGAGGGGTCGGCCGGCTGCTCGGCGACGGGCGCGACGGGCTGGGCCGACGGCGAGGGCGCGGCGGCGTCGGCCGGCGTGGCGGGCTCGCCGGTGCCGGCCGGCCGGGTGCCGGGGCCGTGGTCGGCCATGGGTTCGGCCGCGGCCTGTCCGCCGGTGGGCTCCGGGAGCGCCGACCGGGTGCCGGGCGCGTGGGGCGAGGCGCTGGGCGAGGCGGCTGCGGCGGCCGTGTCCTCCGCCGCCTCCGGGTGGTGCGCCGAGGGGCTCGGTACGGGCGGCCGGCCGGTGGCCGGGAGGTCGGCGGGGTTCAGCGCGGTGGGGTTGGGCGCGGTCGGGTTCGGCGCGGTCGGGGCCCGGTCGGCGGCGGCCTCGGCCTGGTCGCCCGCGGCGGGGGTGGGCGGCGGGGTGGTGCCGACGCGTGCGACCCCGGCCCGTCGGCCCACGCCCTGCTGCTCGTTGAGCAGGAGGGTGGTGGCGATGCTGATGCCGACGACGGTGGACATCGCCATCGCGGCACCGGAGAAGCGCAGGGTGGGCAGCCGGAACCGGCCGCCGAACGGGCGTGGCCGCCCGTGCCGGCCGTGCCGTTCGGGCTCGTGCCGAACGTCCCGCGCAGTGTCCTCGCGCGCAGCCACCGGACCCCTCCCTCCCCGAAGTCGCCGTCGCGGTCGCGGTATTCTCCCATGCGCTGCCACCGGGCCGGCATCGGCCGCCCGGGGTCGGTCGGCCGGGGTCCGGGTGGGGCCCGCGCCGGGAGGGGGAGAGCGTACCAGCGGCTCGTCGTGGCCTGGACGGTTTTGATCCATTTCGTGGACACCCGTTCGACGGAAGGAAGTTGACGATCCGTCTGATAAGTCGGCGATGGCGGCCGGGCTGCCCGGACAGGGATTAATGCAACCTCCTTGCAACCCTTGCCCGCCCGGACGGAAGTGGCCCAGGCTGAGGTCATCCCACGCCGTCCCGGAGAGACCGTCATGCCGCCCGACCCGCTGTCCGCAGCCTCCAGTGCACCCCTCGCCGCCACCCCCACGGGCGGCGATGGGGACGGCTCCACCGCCGCTCCGGCGGCGGTGGAGGAGGTGCTGATGCTGCGGATCTCGTTGGGCGAGGAGGTGGTCGGCGAGGTGCGCACCCGGTTCCGGTTCGAGGCCGCGCGCCCGTACGAGGTGCTGCTGACCTTCCATCTGGGGCGGCCGGACGAGGCCGACTGGGTGTTCTCGCGCGAGCTGCTGCGCGACGGCCTGCAGGCGCTGAGCGGCCAGGGCGACGTCAAACTGTGGCCGGCGTACTGCCCGTGCCACGGCTCGACGCTGCACCTGGCGCTCGAATCACCGCACGGCAGCGCCCTGCTGGAGGCCTCCAAGCCCCGGGTGCAGGCGTGGCTGGACCGTACCTACGCGCTGGTCTCCGCCGAGGCGGAGCGCGTCTGCGGCCCGACCGACGCCCAGCTGGCCGCGCTGCTCGCCGGCGGCTGAGGCCCGGTCGGGGTACCGGCGGGCCCGCGCGGCGGGGGGACGGGCGCCGCGCTCGGCAGCCGGACCGTCCCCGCGGCCAGCCCGGCCCGCAGCCGCCGGACGGCCGGGGCCGAGGAGGCCGGCAGCAGGTCGTACGGGTCGTCCGGCCCGTCCACCGTGACCAGCACCGACTCGGCGATGCGGTACGGCCGGTGGGCCAGCAGGCCGCCCAGGTAGCGGCGCAGCCGGGACAGCTCGGCGCGGACCGTCACCGTCCGGCCCGGGTCGCCGAACAGCGCCTCCGCGAGCTGCGCGGCCGTGCTGCCCTCGCGTCCGGTGGCGAGCAGGAGCAGCAGTTCGGCGTGGCGCGGGCTGAGCGGGTGCGACCAGCTGCCGGCCGCGCCCCGGACGGTCAGCTCCGGGCGGTCCTGGCGGCGCAGGTCGAGCCGGAGCCGGGCGCCCTCGGCCTGCTCGGCCTGTTCGGCCGTCACCGTGCCGGAGCCGTCCGCCTCGGGCGGCCGGACCGGGCGCACCAGCCAGCCGTCCGCGAGCGGCTCCAGGGCGCATTCGCCGAGGCCCGGCACCCAGTGCACGGCGGCGGTTCCCCAGCCGCCGACCGGCACCCGCAGCCGGCCGGGCGGCGGCAGCCCGGCCGCGGCGGCGGTCCACCCGGCGGAGTCCACCACCAGGGCCGGGCCGGCCACCCGGGCGAGCATCGGGGCGGCCAGGGTGCGCAGTTGGTGCAGCGCCTCCAGCCGGTGGGCGCGCAGCTCGGTCTCGGCGAGCCGGGCGGCGGTAGCGGTGAGCTGCAGCAGGTACGGGCGGACGTTGCGGGCCGGGCCGCTGAGGTTGATCGCGCCGACCAGCCGCCCGGTGCCCGGGTCGTGCACGGGGGCGGCGACGCAGGTCCAGGAGTGGTGGCTGCGCAGGTAGTGCTCGGCGGAGTGGACGTGCATCGGGCGCTGGGCGCGCAGTGCGACGGCGATGCCGTTGGTGCCGACGCTCTCCTCGATCCAGCGGGCGCCGGTGAGGAAGCCGATCCGGTCGGCGCTGCGGCGCAGGGCGCGCTCGCCCTCCTGCCACAGCACGTGGCCCTCGGCGTCGGCGATGGCGAGGATCAGCGGACTCTGGCCGACCGGCTGGAGCAGGGTGTCGCGCAGCACCGACAGGACCGCGTCCAGGCCGCTGGTGCGGCGGCGCTGCTCGATCTCGGCGGGGCCGAGGTGGACGGCGGCGGCGCCGGCGTCGGGGTCGAGCCCGAGGCGGCGCAGCCGGGCCCAGGAGTCGCCGATCTCGGGGCGGGGTTCGAGCCGGCCGGGGGAGCCGGGGTCGGGGTAGGGGGGCTGGACGAGTTCGCGGGCGGCGGCTTCGGCGAGGGTGCGGTCGTGGACCCTGGCCAGCTCGGCCGCGCTCGGCGCGGTGCGGCGTTCTGGTCGTCGGGACTGCCGTCCGGTCTGCCGCACTCGCGTTGCTCCTCGCCGCCGTTCGAGGCCGCGCCGGGGTCGACGCGCTGACGAAAGCGTACGGGGGCGGTGAGGGTCTGGGGACGGGGTCTGCCAACTCGGCATACCGGACGGTATGACCGTGGACATGCCGAGGTGTGATGACTAGCGGGGGTCCTGGTGTGGGCCTGGTGTGGGCCCGACGCGGGCCTGGTGCGAGGCCTGGTGCGGGACCTGATGCGGGCCTTCCGTGGGCCTGGTGCGGGCCTTGCGTGGGCCTGGTGCGGTGCTGGTGCGAGGCCTGATGTGGGCCTGGTGCAGGCTCGGCGGTCAGCGTTCCGCGCCGGTGCCGCGCTGGGCCGCCTCGACGGTGTGGTGCAGGTCGGCGGTGGCCTCCAGGGAGGCGGCGGTGCTCAGCGCCAGGCAGGCGGCCAGCGCGATCGCCACCGCGCGCAGGCGGGTGCCGGTGGCGGTGGCCGCCGGGCGGGGCTGGAGCAGGGCGGCGACCCGGCGCGGGACCGGCCCGGAGTGGGCGGCGGGGACGAGTCGGGGCCGGGCCGGCCAGGGGGAGCGGCTGGCGGCCAGGGCGGCCCGGCCGACCGCGCGGGCGGTCACGGTGCGGTCGCCGACCCGGGCGGCCGCCACCTCGTCGGCCCAGCGCTCCAGGTGGTACCCGAGGGGCGCGCGCAGTGGCCGCAGCGCCGGGTGGAGGTCGGCGGCGTGCTCCGCGAGGGCGAGGAAGACGTGGTGGCGGGCGGTCAGGTGGGCGCGCTCGTGGGCGAGCAGGGCGGCCCGCTCGGGCCCGGTGAGGATGCGCAGCATGCCGGAGGTGACCACGATCCGGCCGGGCTCGCCGGGCCGGCCGGGAAGGGGCAGGCGCCCCGGCAGGGCGAAGGCGTCGGCGCGCTCGTCGTCGAGGACGGCGAGCGGGTGCTCGCCCGGCTGGAGCAGGGTGCGGGCGCCGGCCAGGACGGCCTGCGGGGTGCGTGCCCGGCGCATGGTGGCGTGCCCGGGGCGCGCGTCCGGATGCCGGCCCTCGGCCGGCGCGGGGCAGGCCGTCGCGGCGCAGGCCGGGAGGGCGGCCCGGGCCTCGCGCAGTTCAAGCCGGTGGCGGCGGGCGGTGCGGACGGCCTGGGCGGTCAGCGCGGCGAGCACCAGACCGGCCGCGGCGGCCGCCACCGGTGCGTCGGGTGCGGCGGCGGTGAGCCAGGGCAGCGACAGGTGGCCGATCGCGGCGACCGGCGGCAGCTGGAGCAGCCCGGCGGCGGCGAGCAGGCCGAGCGAGCAGAGGGTGCCGCCGGCCAGCACGGCGGACGTCCCGGCGAGCATCCAGGCGGCGGCCCGGGGCGGCAGCGCGTCGGCGAGGCGGCGGGCCAGCGGGGCGGCCAGGAACGGCAGCAGCAGCGGGGCCCAGACGGCGATCATCACGATCCGGCCGCCCCGGGGGTGCGGTGGCCGGGGGCGGGGGCGGTGCCCGGGATGGGGTCGAGACCGGGGGTGCCGTCGTCGGTGCCCGGGGCGGAGCCGAGGCCCGGGGCGCCGTCGCCGAGCAGGTCGCGCAGCAGCTGCTCGTCCTCGGCGGAGAGGTCGGAGACGAAGCGGGCGAGCACGGTGGAGCGGTCGGCCTCGCGGCCGAGCTCGGTGTGCATCCGGCGGGCGGCGAGGCCTGCGGTGTCCTGGACGGTCGGGATGTAGGCGTAGGCGCGGCCGGCCCGGGTGCGCTCCACGGTGCCCTTGTCGTGCAGGCGGGCGAGGATCGTGGCGATGGTGGTGCGGGCGAGGTCCCCGCCGAGTGCCGACTGGACGTCCTGCGGGGTCATCGGCTGCCGGGCCGACCAGAGCGCGGCCAGCACCTCGGCCTCCAGCTCCCCGGCAGGCCGGCGGGCGGACGGTACGTCGGACATGGCGGCGCTTCCTCCAGGTTTCGTCTACAGTCATGTAGACCGTCTACGTCACTGTAGACGGTCGGGGCGGGTTCCGCTGTGAACCGCCCCCCAACGTACGGGAGGTCCGCCAGCCTTGCTTCAGTTCCTCGCCGATCCGGCCGCTCACCTCGCGGTGAACCCGCTGGACGCGTCCTCGCTGCTCGCCGCCTTCGGCGCACTCGGCATCGCCGTCGTGCTCTTCGCCGAGACCGGCCTGCTGGTGGGCTTCTTCCTGCCCGGAGACTCGCTGCTGTTCACCGCCGGCCTGCTGTGCGTGCCCGGCGCCACCAAGGGCCCGCAGCTGGAGCTCTACCAGGTGCTGCCCGCCGCCCTGGTCGGCGCGCTGGCCGGCGCCCAGGTCGGCTATCTGATCGGCAAGCGCGGCGGCCGCGCGCTGCTGCGCCGCACCGAGCGCAAGAGCCTGCTGCAGGGCGTCGAGCGGGCCGAGGAACTGCTGGGCAAGTACGGCCACGGCAAGGCGATCGTGCTCGCCCGCTTCATCCCCGTGGTCCGAACGGTGCTGAACCCGCTCTGCGGAGTGCTCGAAGTGCCGGTCCGCTCGTTCACCTTCTGGCAGGTGACCGGCGGCGCCCTCTGGACGGTCGGCGTCGTGCTCGCCGGGTACGGGCTCGGATCGTCGATCCCCAGCATCGACAGATATCTGCTCCCGATCATCGGTCTGGTAGTAGTTGTCTCCGTGCTCCCCATTGTTCTCGAACTGTTCCGCGCCCGTAAGGCGCACCGTCACGGAGGTGACAAGTGACGTCCTCCCGGGCTCTCGCCGTCTACGACGGCAGCGGCATCGACGGCAGCCTCTACACCCGGGTGAACGGGTGGGCGCAAGCCGCCCCGCACTGGCTGGACGAGCTGATCAAGGTCTGGTCGGCGCTCGGCCTCGGCCTGTTCGCGGTCTTCATGCTCTACGCCTGGTGGCGGGCGCGCGGCGCCGACTCGGCCGTGATGGCCAAGGTGCTCGCCTCGCCGGTGATCGTGGTCGTCGCGTACGGCGTCAACTCGGTGCTCAAGGGCATGGTCGAAGAAGTCCGGCCGTGCGCCCAGATCCCCGGCAGCATCTCGCTGGAGACCTGCCCCGGCGCCGGTGACTGGTCCTTCCCCAGCAACCACACCGTGATCGCCTTCGCCGCCGCCACCGCACTCTGGTTCGCCGACCGGCGGCTCGGCTGGATCGCCGGGATCTTCGCGGTGCTGATGGGCGCCTCCCGGGTCTGGGTCGGCGTGCACTACCCGCACGACGTGGCCGTCGGCGCGCTGGTCGGCCTCCTGGTCGCGGTGGTGCTGGCGCCGCTCGCCGGCCGCTGCGGGCCGCTGGTGGACCGGATGCGGGCGGGTGCGCTGCGCCCGCTGCTCGGTCCGGGCGCGATGCCGGCGATGGCGGGCCGCCACGCGGCGTACGGGACGCGGCAGCACTGACGGCGACGGCCGACAGTACTGACGGCGGGTGCCGGCAGCGCTGAACGGCGGGTGCCGGCAGTACTGGCGGCGAGACCCGACAGCGCTGATTCCGTAGCCTCCCCGTAGCCCGTCCGACCCTTGTCTGGCCGGGGTGGCGGGTAGAGCATGTGAGCCGGGCGTGGGGCCCCTTCGCGGGGAACCCGCCCGGCTCAGTCGTGCCGGGGCGCGGGAGCGCCGGGCGTGCCAGCGGAGGGAGTGCCAATGCCGTACCGACTCGACATCACGCAGGGGGACTGGCCGGGCGAGTCGCCGCACAAGGGCGTCGAGGGCCTGCTCGCCGAGGCCATGGTGCTCACCCTCGCCACCGCCGGCCACGAGCACGGCCCGCACGCCAACCTGGCCTTCTTCGCGTACGACGACGACCTCGTCCTGTACTTCGTCAGCGAGCGCTCCACCCGGCACAGCCACCACCTCGCCGAGGAGGCCCGGGCCGCCGCCACCGTCTTCCTGCCGCCGCCGGTCTTCGGCGAGCAACTGCGCGGCCTGCAACTGACCGGCGGCGCGAGCGAGGCCTGGGGGCGGCAGGCCGAGGCGGCGCTGGCCGCCTACCAGGGGCGGTACCCGTCCTTCGCGCAGGACGAGCAGGTGCGGCGGCAGTTCCTCACCGGGGGCGGGGCGGCGGCGCTGTACCGGTTCCAGGTGGAGGAGCTGACGGCGGTGGACGAGCCGAACTTCGGGCGGCGCAACTACCTGCGGGCGCGGGTGCTGCGGCCGTAGGCCCTACCCGGTCCCCAGGGTTGTCTGTACAACTTTTCGGGTGATTCATCTGCGGGACGCTACCGGGACGCCCCCAGGACACCTGGGCGCACCAGCCTGGCCGCATGAGAGTCATCGTCGTAGGAGCAGGCGTGCTCGGCACCATGCACGCCTGGCAGGCCGTCGAACGCGGCCACGAGGTCGTCCACCTGGAGCGCGAGACCGAGGCGCGCGGCGCCTCCGTGCGCAACTTCGGCCTGGTCTGGGTCAGCGGCCGCGCACAGGGCGAGGAACTGGACACCGCGCTGCGCGCCCGCGAACTGTGGGAAGGCATCGGCGCCCGCGTCCCCGACCTCGGCTTCCGCGCCAACGGATCGCTCACCGCGATCCGCACCCAGGCCGAACTCGCCGTCGCCGAACAGGCACTCACCCTGCCCGACGCCGCCGCCCGCGGCTACCGGCTGCTCGACGCCGACCAGACCAGGGCCGCCAACCCCGCCCTGCGCGGCGAACTCCTCGGCGCCCTGTGGTGCGAGCGCGACGCCGCCGTCGAACCCCGCACCGCCCAGCCCGCGCTGCGCGCCGCCCTCCAGGCCACCGGCCGCTACACCTTCCTGCCCGGCCGCGAGGTCCGCGACGTGATCGGCGAGAACGCCGTCCGCGACGACCACGGCGACGTCCACACCGGCGACCTCGTCATCCTCTGCACCGGCGCCTGGCTCGGCGGCCTCGTCCGCGAACTCGCCCCCTCGCTGCCCGTGCGCAAGGTCCGGCTGCAGATGATGCAGACCGACCCGCTCGGCGAGACCCTCACCACCTCCGTCGCCGACGGCGACAGCTTCCGCTACTACCCGGCCTTCGCCGGCACCGCCCTGGACCGCCTCCGCGACACCCAGCCGCAGCCCGACGTCGCCGCCGAACACAAGATGCAGCTGCTCATGGTCCAGCGGCGCGACGGCGGCCTCACCATCGGCGACACCCACGAGTACGACCAGCCGTTCGGCTTCGACGTCGTCGAGGACCCGTACGACCACCTGGTCGGCGTGGCCGAGGACCTGCTCGGCCGCCCCCTGCCGCGCGTCCGCCGCCGCTGGGCCGGGGTGTACGCGCAGTGCGTCGACACCACCCGGGTCGTCCACCGCGAACAACTCCGCGACGGCGTCTGGCTCGTCACCGGCCCCGGCGGCCGCGGCATGACCTGCTCCCCGGCCATCGCCGAAACCACCGCCGAACTCGCAAACCTGTAAGGGTAGTTGACATGTCCTTTGATATCCGTCTGGTCGTCCTCGACATGGCCGGCACCACCGTGGCCGACGACGGCCTCGTCGAACAGGCCTTCACCGCCGCCGCCCGGACGCTCGGCGTCGAGGCCGGCAGCCCGGGCTTCGGCCCCATGCTGGACCACGTCCGCGCCACCATGGGCGAATCCAAGATCTCCGTCTTCCGGCACCTCTTCGGGGACGAGGACAAGGCCCAGCGGGCCAACACCGCCTTCGAGGCCGCCTACCACGACCTCGTCGACGCCGGGCACTGCGCCGCCCTGCCCGGCGCCGCCGACGCCATCGCCGAACTGCGCGGCCAGGGCCGGAAGGTCGCCCTCACCACCGGCTTCTCCCGGGCCACCCAGGACCGCATCCTCACCGCCCTCGGCTGGCAGTCCGTCGCCGACCTCACGCTCAGCCCCGCCGAGGCCGGCCGCGGCCGTCCCTACCCGGACCTCGCGCTCACCGCGCTGCTGCGGACCGGAGTCGAGTCGGTGCGGCAGATCGCCGTCGCCGGCGACACCGGCTACGACATGCTGACCGGCGTACGGGCCGGAGCGTCCGTCGTCGCCGGCGTGCTCACCGGCGCCCACGACGAGGCCCGGCTGCGGGCCGACGGGGCGACGCACGTGCTCGGCTCGGTCGCGGAACTGCCCGGACTGCTGGGCTGAACGATCCCCCGGTGAGCAGGAAGTCGGCCCGGCCGACTTCCTGCTCACCGGGGTCAGGTCAGGACACCGGCCCGGCCGCTCCGCCGCCTCGCCGCCGGGCCGACTCGCGGCCCAGCCAGGCGACGGCGAGCATCAGGGCGGCCGTCAGCCCGACGGCGAGCCCGAGATCCCGGGGAAGACTGATGTCCCCCGGGCGCTGCGGGTCGGCGCGGCCGGCCGGATCGAAACGGACCGTCACCCGGTCGCCGACCGCGAGCGCGCGCAGCCCCGTCGACAACTCGCCGCCGGGCAACGCAGTACCGTCCTCGGCCGCGAGGTCGTACATCGAGGACGGGTGCTTCCCGGCGAGACGGTCCGTCTCCCCGGTGACCCGGGCCGTCACCGTCTCGCCGGACAGCCGCAGGATCACGTCGTCCCGCGCCATGGCCACGGCCCCCGTCGCCAGGCCCGCGAGGAGAACGGCGAACAGCGCCACCCAACAGCCCACCCACCGCCCCAGCAGCCGCACCAGACCCACCACCCAGGCCACCACCAGCACCAGCCCGAGCAGCGACGCGGCGCCCCCGCCGAGGTAGGTGCCCGCGAGCACCAGCCCGAACGTCCCCACGGGGACGCCCAGGACCAGGACAGCGCTCAGCACGGTGGCCCGGCTACGGTCCCTGGTCGTACCCATGACTCTCCCCGCGTGCGTCCGATCGGGCTGGAAGAGTGCGACGCGTCCCCTCGCCCCCGGACACGGGGGCTGGCCGGGCGGGAGGGGGACTTCCTCGGGGTGGAGGGAGAAACAGGCGTGGGCCTTCTACAGGCATGGCGCAGGGCAGCGAGCATCGAGCCAGAGCGCGGCCCGTCGGAAGTACTCCTTCATGAGCGCCGCGCGAGAAAAGGCCCTCCGCTCCCCCTCCCGATAGGCCGTCCACTGGATGGCTTCGAGGTGGTCGACCATCAACTGAACATTTTCCGTGCTCACTTGAGATCACTTTCGCGCGGAGTGGGGATTCAGTGGCATCGAGCCCGTAGCGCTTTCAGTGGTCGAGTGATCCGTCCGCTGACGGCGGCGACGTTCTTCAGGACACTGTGTGCACCACGGGGTCGGAGGGGTCGTGTGGCGGTGTGGGTCTGCGTGCGGACCAGAGCAGGGTGCCGCCGATCAGGGTGTTGCAGGCGAGGAATGTCAATAGGTAGGCGGTGGAGTCGACTTCGCCGGGGAGTTTGGGGGCGACCTGGCCGGCCGGGTCGATGCGGACGGTGATGACGTCGCCGGGTTTGAACCGGGTGGAGCTCTCTTCGAGGTCGCCGCCGGGGATCTCGCCGGCCGGGTCGGTCGAGGCGAGGGCGTAGGCCCGTCCGGAGCCGTGGAGCGAGTCGGTCGTCTTCTCGTTGAGGACCACGGCCTGCACCGTCCGGCCCGATCCCAGGATCAGGTTGGTCCAGGCGACGGAACCCGACAGGTAGGCGACGAAGGCGACGGCGGCGATGCCTGCGCCCCAGGCGAACGCCTTGCGCTGGAACGCGGGGTTGCTGTCGGCGTCGCGCCGTAGGGCGAGGGCGAGCAGCATGACCACGGGGTAGGCGAAGCCCACGATGGTGGCGACGAACGAGTTGACGTACACGTTCAGTGCCGTGACGCCGATGAGGATGGCGGTGGAGAGGGCGATGAGGGCCAGTGTGCCGCGGAGGCGGCGGAGCCCGTCGGGCGGGGCCGAGTTGGTGGTGGTCGTCATCCGAAGGCCTTTCGGATGTTGTCCCACTGGTCCGGTGGCAGCGCGTCGGCGCTCTCGTCCCGGGGCGGGTGGAAGGAGATGCCGCGGAACGCGGTGGCCAGGAGCGGCAGCCACTCGTCCCAGTGGTCGAGGTCCTCGGTGGTGAAGACGGCGGCGACCACGTGCGGGCTCCACGGGTGCGGGATCAGCAGTTCGAGTTGGCGCACCGTGTTGACGGTGGAGTCGGGCACGCCGAACACCGCGCCCGGCACCGGGACGGCCAGGTCGCGGGCGGCGAGCGCGGCGCGGCCGGTCGGCAGGTCCACCACGCCGACGTCGGCGTCCGGCCAGGCCTCGGCCAGTTGTTCGGCGATTCGGGCGGGGTAGCTGCCGGGCGCGCCGAGGTCCTGCGGGCGGACGAAGACGGTGAGCATGCCGTGGATGGGTTCGCCGTCCTCGGCCCGGACGAGGCAGCTGGAGACGTGGACCGCGCCCTCGCGCAGTTGGGTCTGCAGCGCGGTCTCGGCGGCGATCACGGCGCTGAGCTTCTGTTCGGGCCGGGCGTCGGGGAAGGCCGCGTCCAGGCCCTCCGCCGTGCGGGCCATCCGGTCGCCGAGGTCCTCGTCGAGGTCGAGGGGGGTGAAGCCTGCGGGCAGGGTGAGCCAGAGCGGCGGAATCCCGGTGGTCTCAACGGCCATAGCCGGCCGCCCATCCGCCCATGCCGAGCAGGTTGCCGACGGCGGACACGGTGCCGATGACGGCGGAGCCCTTGCCGCCGGCGGTGCCGACGCCGACGGACCCGATGACGTTGTTGCCGCCGGTGGTGTAGTTGACGGCGTCGGTGAGGCCGCCGCTCGGATTGTCCTGGCTGAGGGCGTACGCCGTCGGGACGTTGAGCCCGAAGGTGGTGGCGGCCTGGACGCCGTCGGAGACGTTCATCGCGGTGGCCTTGGAGACCCCGAGCTTGATGGCGGGCTTCTCGATCGCGGTGGTGAAGATCGGGTTGGCCGGGTCGACGGCGCGGGCGGCGGCCCGGACCTCGGTCGTACCGGCGCTCATGGCGCCGCGTACGCTCCCACCGGCGGC
Source organism: Kitasatospora sp. NPDC127121 (assembly GCF_042677305.1). Classification (NCBI taxonomy): domain Bacteria; kingdom Bacillati; phylum Actinomycetota; class Actinomycetes; order Kitasatosporales; family Streptomycetaceae; genus Kitasatospora; species Kitasatospora sp. NPDC127121. Next base: position 49,539 of record NZ_JBHXTQ010000006.1, read on the forward strand.
GCGCGCCCCCCGGGTGGCGTTCAGGCCCTTGGCCGCGACGCCCACCCCGGGGATCGCGCCGATGACGTCGCCGCCCAGCGTCAGCCAGTTGCCGATGTTCTTCTGCGGCGGCCACAGCTTGCCCTCAAGGGCGTACTTGGTCGCGTGCGTGCCTGCGGCGGCGGCGCTCAGCAGGAGGGCCGGCAGCGCGAAGGCGGGGAAGAAGATCGCCGCGACGCCGCAGAGGCCGGCGGCGACGGTGAGCATGTCGGCGCCGTGGTTCTTGAGCCAGGTGCCGACCTTGCTGAGCCAGCCGGGCTCCGGCGGCGCCTTGCTGTCGGCGGCCTTGCGGATGGCGGCCGCGGTCTTGTGGGCGTCGGACTTGTGGCCCCCGGCGAGTTCGTGGGCCTGCTTCTGGAGCTCGGTGAGGTCGTTGGCGGCGCTGCCGACGAGTGCGGCGGCCGCGTCCAGGTGGTCCTTCGCCTTGGCGTAGCGCTGCTCGGCGGCGGCGAGGCCGGCGTCGTCGGGGAAGGTCTGGCCGGCGAGCTTGAGGTCGGGGGCGGCGGCCGCGGCGGTGTGCGCCTGTTCGGCCTGCTCCTTCTGCTGCTTGGCGGCGACCGCGGCGCGGGCCAACTCGGCGGCCTTGGGCTGGTGTTCGGTCAGTGCCGTGTACCAGACGTCGAGGGCCTGGTAGGCGGCGGTGATCGAGTCGGCGGCGTCCTGGAGGTACGTGGGGAGCTTGCCGAACTGGCCGGCGAAGGCCTTGGCGGCCTCGCCGGTCCACTGGCCCTGGTTGGCGGAGAGCTGCGAGAGCGTGGTGTGGACGTCGGTCAGGTGCTGGCCCACTCGGCGCAGGCTGCCGCTGAGGCCGGTGACCGCGGCGGTGTCGCCGGGGGTCGGGTTGAAGCCGAGGCCGGACCAGTCCGGCGTGGGGGCGGTCACGACCGCCCCTGGGGGGTGAGGGCCTTGGTGGTGTCCTGTTCGGTGCTGTCGTAGCCCTGTTGCACCTGCTCCAGGCCGTCGTCAAGGATCTTGACGCACTCGCGGACCTTCTTCAGCCCGTACTCCCACGTGCCCTGGAAGTGTCCGCAGGCCTCGTCGAGGAAGTCGTAGCCCAGTCCGCTGCGACTCGCTTCCTTGAGCGCCTTGAGTCCTTGGTCGAGTTCGTCGCCGCAGCCTTTGAGGTCCTTGGCCAGCTTGGCGAGGAACTCGGTGCTGACCGTGAAGTCGGCCACTGCTCCCCCGATGTGTCGATGGCGTGACCGGCCGAGCATAGCCGCAGTCGGTACGCGGGCGACCTGTTGTGACGGGTGCTTCACGTTGCGGTGACGGGATCTTGACGATGCGCCAGCGTGCGGCGGCGTTGGCGGCGGCCGGGAGGCGGCCGGGCGCCGTCGGGGTCAGCGGCGCCAGAAGCCGCGCTTCTTCGGGGCGACGAGCTTCGCCACCGCGGCGACGAACAGTTCGGCGACGGGGGAGGGGCCTTCGCCGTGGTTGAGGTGGCCTTCGGAGGACCACTCGCCGAGGACGGTGCCGGGGCTGCCGTCGAAGGGGTTGAGCGCGTGCTCCAGGGTCACGTAGCGGACGGTCTTGGTGCCCTGGGGGTGGACGGCGGCGACGAAGTGGGCCTCGGTGGCGCCGGTCGGGGTGGGGAGGGTGACGAGCAGCAGGGGGTGGCCGTCGGCCCGCAGGTGCCGGCAGTCCAGGCCGTGGCTGGGCAGCCGGTCCTCGGGCGGGAGTGTCTGGCCGAGGTTGTCCCAGATGCCGGTGAGGACGGGCAGGAGGCTGCCGCCGGCGTCCGGGACGGTCAGCCGCGGGCCGAATTCGAGGACCTGGCGGGCGAGCTCGCGGTGGACGAAGCGGTAGTGGTGGGGCCGTGGTTCGGTCATGGGGCCCACGGTAGCGAACCACTCGGAGCGGGCGGTCGGCACATCCGACTTCCCGCTCCGAAAGGGCAGTTGACCAGCACCGTGGGCCGGGGTGGCGGCCCGTCAGTGACTGTTCTTGAGGTTGAGCACGACCACTCCGACGATCACCAGGGCGATCCCCAGCCACTGGAGGCGTCCCAGTGATTCGCCGAAGGCGACCACGCCTATTCCGGCGACCGCCGCCGTCCCGGCCCCCGACCAGACGGCGTAGGCGATCGAGACCGGGATGTGCTTGAGCGCGCGCCCGAGCAGCACGAAGGACAGCACGTAGCCGACCGCGACCCCCAGGCTCGGCCAGAGGCGGGTGAACCCCTCGGTGAGCTTGAGGCAGCTGGTCGCGCAGACCTCGCTCAGGATGGCGAGGGAGAGCAGGAGATAGGGCATGCCGGTCAAACGGCCCGGGCGGCGCCGAGCTTCCCCAGCAGGGCGAGGTCGGCCTGTTCCAGGCTGGCGAGCAGGGTGATCCGGCCGCCGTCGGGCATCGGCGTCGAGGTGGACGGCACGGCGAGCACGGCGCAGCCGGCCGCGGCGGCGGAGGCGACTCCGGTCGGGGTGTCCTCGACGGCGACGCAGGCGGCCGGGTCCAGGCCGAGCCGTTCGGCGGCGGCGAGGTACGGGTCCGGTGCGGGCTTGGTGCGCGGGGTGTCCTCGGCGGCCAGGGTGACGGCGAACCAGTCCCGGCCGATGGCGGCGAGGACCAGGTCGACCACCTGGCGCGGGGAGGCGGAGACCAGGGCGGTGGGCACCTGCGCGTCCCGCAGGGAGGCCAGCAGGGCGAGCGCGCCGGGGCGCGGGACGGTCTCGGCGGCGACCTTGGCGGCGAAGGACTCGCCGAGCCGGGCGGCGAGTTCGGCCTCGGTGAGGTTGGTGCCGCTGACCTTGTGCAGGTGGGCGGCGGTGTGCTCGACGGCCTGGCCGAGCACTTCGGGGGCGTCCTGGTCGGTGAGCGCGTGGTGGAGCTCGTCGGCGAGTTCGGCGGCGGCCTGCCACCAGAGCTGCTCGGTGTCGACCAGGGTGCCGTCCATGTCGAACAGGACGGCGGCGGGGCGGGGGGCCTCGGGCGCCGGAGCGCCGGGGGCCAGGGGGTCGGGCGTCACGGAGGATTCGGGCGTCAGGGCGGAGTCGGGCGTCAGGGCTTCAGGCATGGCGGTACCTTCGGTGGTTCATCAGATGGTGCTACGCAGATGGGGTTCGAGGCTCTCAGACGGTGCGGCGGTCCACCAGCACCGGACGCTCCGGCAGCAGGAGCTCGGCGCGCGAGCCGGCCGGCAGCGCGGCGGCGGCCTCGGTCGGCAGGTCGGCCTTGACCTCGGTGCCGTCGTCGAGGCGGACGGTGAGCCGGGTGACGGCGCCCAGGAAGGACGCGGTGACCACCAGGGCCGGGCCGGTCTCGGACGGGGTCAGGGTGACGTTCTCCGGGCGGACCAGCACCTGGAGCTCGCCGTCGGCGGGCAGGTCGCCGTCCACCGCGTGCCGGCGGCCGAGCACCTCGACGCCGTCGGACGTGCGGGTGCACGGGATGCGGCTCATGGTGCCGACGAACTCGGCGACGAACGCGGTGGCCGGGCGGCCGTACAGCTCGGACGGGGTGGCGCACTGCTCCAGCCGGCCCGCGCGCAGCACCGCGACCCGGTCGGCCATCGACAGCGCCTCCTCCTGGTCGTGGGTGACGAACAGGGTCGTGATCCCCAGTTCCTGCTGGAGCCGGCGGATCTCCTCGCGCAGCTGGAGGCGGACCTTGGCGTCCAGCGCGGACAGCGGCTCGTCGAGCAGCAGCACGCGCGGCTGCAGGGCGAGCGCCCGGGCGAGCGCGATGCGCTGCTGCTGGCCGCCGGACATCTGGTGCGGGTAGTGCTCGGCGCGGTGCGGCAGGCCGACCAGCTCCAGCAGCTCCTGGGCGCGCTTGCGGCGCTCGGCCTTGCCGGCGCCGCGCATCCGCAGCCCGAAGGCGACGTTGTCCAGCGCGCTCAGGTGCGGGAAGAGGCTGTACGACTGGAACACCATGCCCGCGTCGCGCTTGTGGGCGGGGATCGCGGTGATGTCCTGCCCGTCGACCAGGACCTCGCCGGAGTCGTGCTGCTCGAAGCCGGCCAGGATGCGCAGCGCGGTGGTCTTGCCGCAGCCGGACGGGCCGAGCAGGGCGAGCAGTTCGCCCGGGTGGACGGTCAGGTCCAGGCCGTCGAGGGCGGTGGTGGCGCCGAACGAGCGGCGCAGCGAGCGGAACTCGACGGTGGCGCCGCCGGGGGCGAGCGCGGCACCGGCGACGGGGGCGGAAACCGTGGTCATGGCTGGTGACTCCTGGAAAGCGTGGGGTGGTTCAGGACCGTGCGGCCAGGGCGCGGGACGGCCGCGCGGCGGGGTGTCTCAGGCCCGCGCGCCCTTGCGGCCGCGGCCGACGGCGGACATCAGCAGCAGGACGAGCCAGACGATCAGCAGGCTGAGCATCGAGACGGCGACGGACATCTGGCCGTCGCTCTTGCCGTTGGAGTTGATCCACACCGAGAAGGGGGCGAAGCCGAGGATGGAGGCGGTGGTGAACTCGCCGAGCACCAGGGCGACGGTGAGGACGGCCGCGTTCAGCAGCGCGCTGCGCAGGTTCGGCAGGACGACGGTGAACACCGCGCGCAGCCAGCCGGCCCCGCAGTTGCGGGCGGCCTCGACCAGGGTGGCGACGTCCACGCCGCGCAGCCCGGCGTCCAGCGCCCGGTAGGCGAACGGCAGCGCCATCAGCACGTAGGCGATGACCAGGACGATCGGGAACTTCGGGTCCTGGATGGCCACGATGGTCTGGAACAGCGGGGTGTCCTGGAGGTAGTCCGGGCCCCAGCGCAGCACGCCGATGATGCCGGTGGTGAGCGCGACCACGGGGACGACCAGCGGCATCGAGCACATCACCTCGATCACCGGGCGCAGCTTCGGCGCACCGAGCCGGGCGGCGAGCATCGCCGGGACGAGCAGGAGCAGCAGCACCGCCACCGTGACGCCGGCCAGCTCCAGGCTCAGCACCAGGCTGTCCAGGAAGCCGGGCGCGTTCAGCAGCTCGGTGTAGGCCCGGAAGGTGGTGCCGCCCTTGTTGTCGTCGACGCTGAAGATCACCGAGGAGGCCAGCGGTACGGCGAAGTAGACGCCGCAGAGCAGCAGGACGAGGCCGCGGCCGAAACGGATGCGATTGATCAGGCGAGCCACTTGGCACTCCGGCGCTGAAGGGGCAGGTACACGGCCATCACCAGACAGGCGACCACGATCATGTCGAGGCCGAGGGCGAGGGCGAGGTTGCCCTGGCCGACCAGGACGTTGCCGGACAGCGCGTCGCCGATCTGCATCGAGATCAGCGGCACCGAACTGCCCACCATGGCCTCGGCGGTGGCGTACGCGGCGAAGGAGGCGCCGAACAGCAGCACGAAGCCGCCGAGCAGCGAGGGCACCAGGACCGGCAGGGCCACGTGCCGCCAGTACTGCACGACGGTGGCGCCGTTGTTGTACGCGGCCTCGCGCCACTGGGTGCGCAGGCCCTCCAGGGCCGGGGTGATGGTGATGACCATCAGCGGCACCAGGAAGTACAGGTAGACCACGGAGAGGCCGGTGAAGGTGTAGAGGTTCCAGCCGTGGCTGGTGAGGCCGAACTTCTTGGTGACCTCGCCGGCGTTGCCGAGGGTGGCGACGAACATGAAGGCGAGCGGCACGCCGCCGAAGTTGGCGAGCACGCCGGAGGCGGAGAGCACCGCCTCGCGGAACACCCGGAACCGGGAGGTGGCCACGGCCTGGGCCAGCGGCAGGCCGACCACGGTGGCGATCAGAGCGGTCAGCAGGGAGAGCTTGACGCTGCCCCACAGGGCGGTCCAGTAGGCGCCCTGCAGCGAGCCGGTGAGGTTGTCGGTGGTGAAGGTGCCGCCGCCGTCGGGGGCGTCGGGCGAGGTGGTGAACGCGCCGATGGCGATCGCGACGGCGGGCAGGCCGAAGCCGACCAGGAAGAACAGGAGCAGGGGGAGGGCGGCCAGCCAGGCGCGGCCGCGGCCGGCCCGGGGCTTGCCGGGGCGGGGGGCCCTGGCGGTCTTGGCGGTCTTGGCGGTCTCGGTGCTCTTGGCCGTGGTGGCCGTGGTGGCCGTGGTGGCCGTGGTGTCCGCGGTGTCGGTGGTGTCGGTGGCCTTGGCCGTTGTGGCGTCGGCGGTGGCGGGGGTGGTTGCTGCGGGGCCGGGGGCGCCCCCGCCGCTCTGGGCGGCGGAGGCGGGGGCCGGCACCGGGGTGGGAGCCGTGGTCATCGTCAGGTCAGCCCGCGATCGCCTTGGCCCAGTTCTCGGTCACGGTCTTCTTGGCCGTGTCCGTCTGCTCCTGGGTCGGGAAGGTGGTGAAGGGCTTCTCGACCGGCGGGAGCTTGGCGGCGCCCGCGGCGTCCAGGGTGCCGGCCGTCTTCATGGCGTCGAACAGGGCCGGGGTGGCGTAGCCGCCCAGGAAGCCGTTCTGGCCCTCGGCGCTGTACAGGTACTCCTCCCACAGGCGGGCGGCGGCCGGGTGCGGCGCGTCCTTGTTGATCGCCTGGTTGTAGTACTGCGCGTAGGAGCCGTCCGAGGGGATGGTCACCTGCCAGTCGATGCCCTTGCTCCTGAACTTGTCGGCGTAGCCGGCGTTCAGGTACGACCAGTCGATGCTGATCGGGGTCTCGCCCTTCTCGATGGTCGCCGGGGTGACCTCGACCGGGTTGAAGTTGCCGGCCTGCTTGACCTTGGCGAAGAAGTCGATGCCGGGCTGGATGTTGTCCAGCGAGCCGCCGTTGGCGAGCGCGGCCGCGTAGACGGCGCCGAACGCGGCACCGGCCTTGGTCGGGTTGCCGTTCAGGGCGACCATGCCCTTGTACTCGGGCTTCAGCAGGTCGGCGAAGGTCTTCGGGCAGGCGGACACCTTCTTGGCGTCGCACGCGATCGACATGTAGCCGCCGTAGTCGTTGTAGTGCAGGCCGTCGGCGTTCTTCATGGTGGCCGGGATCTTGTCGAAGTCGGTGACCTTGTACGGGGCCAGCAGGCCCTGCTTGGCGGCGCTGAGCGCGAAGGCCGAGCCGAGGTCGACGACGTCGGGGGCGCGGTCCTGGCCCTTGCGGGAGGTGATCGCGTTGATCTCGTCCTGGCTGGCGCCGTCGGGGTTCTCGTCCTCGATCTCGATGCCGTACTTCGCCTTGAAGTCGTCCATCAGCTTGCCGTAGTTCGCCCAGTCGCGCGGCAGCGTGATGGCGTGCAGCTTCCCCTCCTTCTTGGCGGCGGCGATCAGGCCGTCCATCCCGCCGAAGTCGGCGACCGAGGTGGCGGTCTTGGCGCTCTTGCCGCCCGCGGCGTCGCCGGACTTCGCGGTGGAGGAGCCGGCGGAGCCGCAGGCGGTGAGGGACAGCGCGGCGGCGGTCAGGACCGCTGCGAAGGCGGCGGAACGGGCGCGGTGCACGGACACGGGTCAGTCTCCTGATCGGGTGTACTGCAAGGGGGTGAGCTGCGGTGGGGTTGTCTGATCGGGGGATCGTGCGAGTGGCCGTTCGGAGCCGTTCTGAGGTGCCCGGTGCCGTTCGGAGCCGCCCGGAGCCGTTCGAGGCCGTCCGAGTTGACTAGCCAACTTCGCTGACGGACGTAAGTACGCCGGAGTCCGATGACGGGAAGGTGAACGGACGGCCCAGAACCGGGGTCGGCTGCGGGAACGGTCGAATCCGGCCATCGGAGCGTGATCCGTTCGGTGCGATGCTTCAAAGGCGCAGCGGGATAAGGTCGGGCTGTCCGTGCCGGTACGGCTGCGCAGGACACCGCCCCAGGAGGGACATTGACTGACGTGGCACTTGAGCCCGGGCGCCCCGCCGAGCGCGCTCCCGGCGCCCTGTACCGGAAGGTCGCCGCCGACCTGCGCGAGGCCATCACCACCGGCGCGTACGGCGAGGCCGGCCGGCTTCCCGCCGAGGGCGCGCTCGCCGAGCAGTACGGCGTCTCCCGCGGCACCGTCCGCCAGGCGCTCGCCGTCCTGCGCTCCGACGGGCTGGTCACCTCCCGCCGCGGCACCCGGCGCGTCGTGCTCGGGGGCGCCCGGGTGCAGAGCTTCTCCGAACTGCTCAGCTTCACGCACTGGGCGTACTCGATGGGCGAGGAGCCCGGCGGCATCCTGGACTCGCTGGTCCGCCGCCCCGCCGACACCGCCGAACGCGAGCAACTGCGCCTGGAGCCGGGCGCCGAGGTGTATGTGACCGTCCGGCTGCGCACCCTCTCCGGCACGCCCGTGATGGTCGAGCGGACGATCTACCCGCCGCGGGTCGGCGAGATCGTCGCCGAGCTGCCGGCGGACGTCGTCTCGCACACCGAAGTCCTGCGCGAGCACGGCATCCTGTTCACCGACGCCGACCACACCATCGACATCGTGGCCGCCAACGCCGAGGACGCCCGGCTCCTCGGCTGCCGCCGCGGCGGCCCGCTGCTGCGCGAACGGCGGCGCACGACGGACCCGACCGGCACTCCGGTGGAATGGTCCCAGGACCGCTACCTGCCCGGGACGGTGGCGTTCAGCATCCACAACTCGCTGGCCGCGTCGGCGCTTTCGCGGCACGCCCGGGAGGGTGACTGAGCCCGGGGCGGAGCCCGGTCCGCCTCCCGGGCGTGCCGGCCGGCGCCATCAGCGCATGAGCGCGGCGAGCAGCGGGCGGTAGTGCTCGAAGCCGGGTGTCGGCGCCCCGGCCGTCTTCGCCTGCTCGTCCCAGCGGCGGACGGCCACCGCGTCGGCGGCGCCCGGGAGTTCGGCGAACGCGGCGGCCTGCCGTTCGTCCATCGGGCCGCCCTGGACGGTGAGGGTGTACTCGGAGGCCTCGGACAGCCGCTGCCGGTAGTCCGGTTCCACTGCGCACAGGTAGCGCTTGGCGGCCACGTGCAGCCGGACCGGCTCGGTCACCTCCGGGCCGAACCACCGCGCCAGCCAGTCGGCGCCGGTGTCGCTGTGCCGGTTGTCCTGACCCTCCATCAAGTCGCGTCCGTGCAACGCGCCATGGAAGTGTCCGATGTCGTGCAGCAGCGCGGCGGCGACGAGGTGGTCCGGCGCCCCGGCCGCCTCGGCGGCAGCGGCGGCCTGGAGCATGTGCTCGGCCATGGTGACCTCCTCGCCCAGGTACTCCCCGGCGCCCTCGCCCGCGAACAGCCCGGCGATCGCGTCCAGCGCGGCGGCGCGCCGGTGCAGCACGGCGAGGGTGCTGCCCAGCGTGTCCAGGTCGGCGTAGCAGCCCTGGAGGTGGCGGTGGCCGTCCTGCTGGAAGGCCGTCCGGGCGTGCAGCAGCCGGGTGTTGTCGAAGACCAGGCAGTCGCCGCGGTCGAGGCGGAAGGCGAGCTGGAGCTCGGGGCGCAGGGTGATCGCGGCGAAGCGGCGGTACGCGGCGTAGAAGGCCGTCAGTTCGCCGGAGCTCCCGCGTAGGGTGCCGATCGAGCGGTTGTTGAACCGCACCTCGCGGATCCGGCCGAGGGCGTCCACCTCGATCAGCGGGCGGTCGGCGCGCAGTTCGGTGCGGCGGTCGCGGAAGACGAACGGGACGGGCGTGCGGGTGAGCGTCTCGAAGTCCGCCGGCGCCTCCTCCCGGAGGAGCGCCGCCGCCCGGAACCCGTCCACCAGGCCGGAGTCGCCGCCGGTCGCGGAGTTCTCCAGGCAGTGCAGGAGCTGGAGCGTCGGCACCGGGTCCCGGTACGGGTTGTCGGTGTGCGGTGCGATCGCGACGCTGGTGAACGCCAGGTTGTTCGGATCCGGCTCGACCCGGACGTCGAACAGCTCCCCGTAGTTGGTGACGCGGACGTAGCCGAAGCTCTCGGCCACCGCGAGGACCTGCCGCTCCACCGCCGGCACCCCGCGCAGCACCGCGAAGCCGCTGCGGCGCACGGCGGTGAGGACGGCGGCCTGCTCGGCGGGGTCGGCCAGGTATGCCTCCCACCGCGCCTCGGGGATCCCGTGTGCGAAGTCCGCCGCCACCCAGAGCCGCTTGTCCTCCTCCGTCCGCCCGTCGCCGTCCCGCTCGGCGCCGAGCCACTCCAGCGGGTACCGCGAGCGGTGCCCGTCCGACCAGAGCACCTCCAGGCCCCCGTCGGTCTCCGTGCTCGCGGCGACCGCCAGGTCCTGCGGCAGGTCGTCGATCTGGAACAGCTTCTGCCCGTTCCTGGGGTCCCGGCACTCGGCGCACGGGCAGTTGTCGCGCAGCCAGTACGGCGGCAGCTCGGTCACGGTGGTCTCCTCCTCGGCGGCGTCCCGGGTGAAGTTGTATAGCCAACTTCACCCCTGGCCGGAGCCTTCCTGCCCCCGGTGAGATCGGCGTGCCGCGCAGATGAACGCTGCGGGAACTGTGCCGGGAGCCGATGGCCGAAACCCGCCGCGCCGCGTGGGACCAGGTCCTGTCCGAGGGTGAGACGGAGCGGCCCCCGGGACCGGGTGTCCCGGGGGCCGCTCCGCGTGATCGGGCCTCGACGGCGCCGTGGTGTCAGCCCTGGACGGCTGCCGTCCAGGCCGCCTCCGCGGCGGCCAGGGCCGGGGCCGGGTCCGCGTCCGTCGCGGTGGCGAGGGCGGTGAGGCAGGCGTGGACGGTGGGCAGGGCGGCGGCGGGGCCGTAGTGGTTGACGCGGAGCATCGACGCGGCGAGGGGGCCGCCGCCGGGCTGGACGGGGAGGGCGGGGTCGAGGCGGGCGGCGAGCTCGGCCGCGTGCACGCCGGCCGGGGTGCGCAGGGTGGTGGCGACGGGGGCCGCGTGGGCGTCCTCGGTGACGAACGGGGCGAGGGTGCCGAGCGCGCGGGCGCCCGCGCGGGTGGCGGCGGAGGCGGCGCGGTGGCGGGCGATGACGGCGGGCAGGCCGTCGGCGGCGATCCGGTCGAGGCAGGCGCCGAGGGCCAGCATCTCCAACTGGGCGGGGGCGTGCGGGAGCACGGTGCGCCCGGCGTCCGTCCAGCGCTCCTTCCAGTCGAGCAGGGACAGGTAGGAGCGGCGCGGGGCGGCCGGGTTGGCGGCGATCCGCTCCCAGGCACGCTGGGAGACGGAGACGGCGGAGACCCCGGCGGGGCCGCCCATGGCCTTCTGGCCGCCGATGACGCACAGGTCGACGCCCCACTCGTCGGTGAGCAGCGGCTCGGCGGCGACGGAGGCGACCGCGTCGAGCATCAGCAGGGCGCCGTGCTCGCGGACGGCGGCGGCGATCCCGGCGACGGGGTTGGTGTTGCCGGTGGCGGCCTCGGCGTGGACGAGGGAGACGAAGTCGACGGCCGGGTGGGCGGCGAGGGCGTCGGCGACCTGCTGTGCGCTGACCGCGCTGTCGAAGGGGACGGCCAGGTCCACGACCTCGACCCCGCAGGAGCGCAGCCAGTTGCCGAAGGTCTGCCCGTACGGGCCGGTGACGATGTTGAGCGCGGTGGAGCCGGGGTGCGCGGCGCCGCGGATCGCGGCCTCCAGCGGCAGCAGCGCCTCACCCTGGGTGACGATGACGTCCGCGGTGGTGTGCAGCAGTGCGGCCACCTGGTCCTCGATCGCCGCGAACTCGGCGGCGCTGAGCGGGGGGAGGTCGAGGAAGGGGCTCACGGTGGCGGCCTTTCGGGCATGAGGTGATGGGTGTCGGCACGAGTCTGCCGCATTCTTGCTGCTTACAGGGAACACGCCCGTCGGTAGAGTGCGGGCCATGAGCGATGGCGCGGTGCTGCACGTCCGGGGTCGGGTGCTGGTCGGTCCGGAGGACGTCCGGGACGAACTCTGGGTCGTGGACGGCCGGGTGAGCTTCACCCGCCCGCCCGGCGCCGAGGACGTCCGGACGGTGACCGGCTGGGTGCTGCCCGGTCTGGTGGACGCGCACTGCCACGTCGGCCTGGACGCGCACGGCGCCGTCGACGCGGAGACCAGCGAGAAGCAGGCGCTCACCGACCGTGACGCCGGCACCCTGCTGATCCGCGACGCCGGCTCGGCCGCCGACACCCGGTGGATCGACGAGCGCGAGGACCTGCCCCGGATCATCCGCGCCGGGCGGCACATCGCCCGCACCCGCCGCTACATCCGCAACTACGCGCACGAGATCGAGCCCGGCGACCTCGCCGCGTACGTCCGTGCGGAGGCCCGGCGCGGCGACGGCTGGGTGAAGCTGGTCGGCGACTGGATCGACCGCGAGCGCGGCGACCTCGCCGCCTGCTGGCCCGGCGACGCACTGGCCGAGGCGATCGCGGCGGCGCACGAGGAAGGCGCGCGGGTCACCGCGCACTGCTTCGCCGCCGAGTCGCTGCCGGACCTGCTGGCGGCCGGCATCGACTGCATCGAGCACGCCACCGGGCTGACCGAGGAGCTGATCCCGGCCTTCGCCGAGCGCGGCGTGGCGATCGTCCCGACGCTGGTCAACATCGCCACCTTCCCGGGCCTGGCGGCCGGCGGCGAGGGCAGGTTCCCGGCCTGGGCGGCCCACATGCGGCGGCTGCACGAGCGCCGCTACGCCACCGTCGGCGCCGCGCACGACGCCGGCATCCCGGTGTTCGTCGGCACGGACGCGGGCGGCTCGCTGGCGCACGGGCTGGTCGCGGAGGAGGTGGCGGAGCTGGTGAAGGCGGGGCTGAGCCCGGCGCAGGCGCTGTCGGCGGCCAGTTGGGGTGCGCGGGAGTGGCTGGGGCGGCCGGGGCTGGAGGAGGGGGAGTCGGCCGACTTCGTGGTGTACGGGGAGGACCCGCGGGCGGACGTCCGGGTGCTCGCCGACCCGCGGCTGGTGGTGCTGCGCGGCCGGCCGGTGGGGTGAGCGGGTGGCCGGTGGCGGGCGACCCGTCGTGGGCGGCCGTGGGCCGGGCGGTCCCGGGTTCGTTTGCATGATCATCCGCTGAACGCGCTGTCGGCGTAGGCCGATAGGGTGGCCACCATGGCACCGCGTCCACTGAACGAGATCGTCGAGCCCGGTTGGGCCACCGCCCTGGAGCCCGTCGGCGGGCAGGTCGCCGCCATGGGCGACTTCCTACGCGCCGAACTGGCCGCCGGCCGCACCTACCTGCCGTCCGGGCCGAACGTGCTGCGGGCCTTCCAGCAGCCCTTCGCCGACGTGCGGGTGCTGATCGTCGGACAGGACCCGTACCCGACCCCGGGCCACGCCGTCGGGCTCAGCTTCTCGGTGGCGCCGGAGACCCGGCCGATCCCGGCCAGCCTGATCAACATCTTCCAGGAGTACGGCAGCGACCTCGGCCTGCCCCAGCCGTCCAACGGCGACCTCACCCCGTGGACGCAGCAGGGCGTCCTGCTGCTCAACCGCGCGCTGACCACCGCGCCGCGCAAGCCCGCCGCGCACCGGGGCAAGGGCTGGGAGGAGGTCACCGAGCAGGCGATCCGGGCGCTGGTGGCGCGCGGCGGCCCGCTGGTGGCGATCCTGTGGGGGCGCGACGCCCGCAACCTGCGGCCGCTGCTCGGGGAGATCCCGGCGATCGAGTCGGCGCACCCGAGCCCGTACTCGGCGAGCGGCGGCTTCTTCGGCTCGCGGCCGTTCAGCCGGGCGAACGAGCTGCTGGCGCGGCAGGGGGCGCAGCCGGTGGACTGGCGACTGCCGTAGCAGACCGGAGTCAGCGGCAGGCGTCAATCTCACTCCAACGAGTGAAATGACGTTCTGTGTGGCTCCTGTGACGGACTGTTCGAGAAGACTGGCGGCTCACCGTTCGGAACGCCGGCCCCTCCCCGCCTGTCGCGGGTGACGTCTGGGCGCGCTCCGGATCAACAGCACCTGTGGGGGTACCGCCATGTCTTCTCGTTCCACCAGCTCCGCCCGTTCCGCCGGTTCCACCCGTTCGGCTCGTTCCGTCCGCCGAGCCGCTTCCGCCGCCGCCGTGGTCGCGGCCTGCACGCTGCTCACCGTCCCGCCCGCGTACGCGGCCCCGGCCGCGCCGGCGGCCACCCCGGCGGGCACTGCGTCGTCCTCGCAGCCGTCCTCGCAGCCGTCCGCTGCCTCGCCCGGCAAGGCGCGCGCCGTCACCGCCGAACTCGCCCTGGACGTCAGTCTGTTGAACAAGACGGTCGATGTCCCGGTGGACCTCGCGCTCAACAAGGTGGAGACGCCGGCCCAGCGCGAGGGCTCGCTCCTCACCGCCAAGGTCGACGGCGTCGACCAGCAGGGCCCGGTCACCCTGGTCAAGGCCGACATCGGTACGGCCGTGACCCGCATCGACGCCAAGGGCACCGCCGCCTCCGTCAAGCTGGTCAACGCCGACGTGCACGCTCCCGGCCTGCCCGCCACCACGCTGATCGGCCTGGAGGCGATGAGCGCCGAGGCGACCTGCCCCGTCGACGGGCAGCCGACCGCCGACGTCGTCGCGCCCGCCAAGCTGACGGTGCTCGGCAAGCCCGTCACCATCGGCCTGTACGGGCCGACCAAGGTGGACGTGCCGCTGATCGGCAGCGTGTCGGTGGAGCTCTCCAAGAAGAGCACCACCTCGACCACCGCCGCCGCCTCGGCCCTGGAGGTCCAGGTGGAGGTGAACCCGCTGAACCTGAACGTCGCCAAGGTCACCGGCAAGATCACCGTGGCCTCGGTGAGCTGCGAGAAGCCCTCCGCGCCGGCTGCCGGCGCGACCCCGACCCAGGCCCCGACGTCGCCCGCGCCGACCGGCACCGCCGCCGCCACCACCGCCCAGCCGGTCGCGGACACCAGCACCACCGCCCGCGCCGTCGTCCCGCAGGCCGCCACCGAGAAGCCCGGGCCGTCGGAGAAGCCGGCCGCCGGCCTCGCCGCGACCGGCGGCAGCAGCGCCACCGGCCCGCTGGCCGCCGGGGCCGCCGCCCTCGTCGCCGGCGGGGCCTGCGCCCTGTGGGCCACCCGGCGCCGCCGGGCCGCGCACGCCCGCCGGAGCTGAGCCCCGGTCCCTCGCGGTGCGGGAGCGCCATCCCGGGTGCGACCCCGGAACCCTGGGTGCCATCCCGGAACCCCGGGTGCGACCCCGGCACCCCGGGTGCCGCTCCCGCCACTCCGGGCGCCGCCCTGGCACTCCCGCACCGTGACCGTGCCAATACGGAGGGTTGGTTCACATCCGCGTTACACAAGAGGAACAACCGGGAAACGGCGGCTTGCGACGCTACGCGGGCACCCACCACCCAGCAATGCGAGGTACACCGCCGTGGCAATCAAGGCCGAGTACATCTGGATCGACGGCACCAAGCCGACCGCGAAGCTCCGTTCCAAGACTCGGGTCCTGCCCAACGCGGACAAGATCCCGACCTGGGGTTTCGACGGCTCCTCGACCAACCAGGCGGAGGGCCACGCCTCGGACCGCGTGCTGGACCCGGTGAAGGTCGTGCCGGACCCGATCCGCGGCGGTGACAACATCCTGGTCCTGTGCGAGGTGCTGGAGACCGACGGCACCCCGCACGCGTCCAACACCCGCGCCCTGCTGCGCGAGGTCGACGAGAAGTACGCGGCCCAGGAGTCGATCTTCGGCATCGAGCAGGAGTACACCTTCTTCAAGGGCTCCCGCCCGCTCGGCTTCCCGGAGGGCGGCTTCCCGGCCCCGCAGGGCGGCTACTACTGCGGCATCGGCGCCGAGGAGGTCTTCGGTCGCGAGATCGTCGAGCTGCACCTGGACCGCTGCATCGACGCCGGCCTGGCGATCTGCGGCATCAACGCCGAGGTCATGCCCGGCCAGTGGGAGTTCCAGATCGGCCCGGTCTCCTCGCTGACCGTCTCGGACGACCTGTGGATCGCCCGCTACCTGCTGTACCGCACCGCCGAGGAGTTCGGCATCGACGCCACCCTGGACGCCAAGCCGGTCAGGGGCGACTGGAACGGCGCGGGCGCGCACACCAACTTCTCCACCAAGGCGATGCGCGAGGGCTACGACGCCATCATCACCGCCTGCGAGTCCCTCGGTGCCTCCCAGGACAAGGTGCTGGAGCACGTCAGCCAGTACGGCGACGACATCCAGTCCCGCCTGACCGGCAAGCACGAGACCGCCCCGTGGAACGTCTACAGCTACGGCGTCTCCAACCGCGGCGCCTCGGTCCGCATCCCGTGGCAGGTCGAGGTGGAGCAGAAGGGCTACATCGAGGACCGTCGCCCGAACGCCAACATCGACCCCTACGTCGTCACCCGCCTCATGATCAACACCTGCTGCGAGGCCCTGGAGAAGGCCGGCCAGGTCTGATCCGCCCCCGCTGCGCACCGGCCGCCGGTCCTCCCGTACAAGGGAGGGCCGGCGGCCGTCGTCGTCGGGCATAATCGCTCGCATGACCGCTTCCGCCCGCCGTGTCCTCGTGCGACGTCTGCACGTGGACCTGGTGCGGGTGTGCGCGGCTGCGTGTTGCCGGTGAGTGTCTCCGTCCTCATCCCGCAGGCAACCCGGCGTAGGAGTGTGTCCGTCCATGTCGCTCGTGTTCCACTGGTTCCTTCCCACCAACGGTGACAGCCGGCAGATCGTCGGGGGTGGGCACGGGTCCACACCGGGGGTGGCGGGGGCGGACCGGCCGCCGAGCCTGGGGTACCTGGGGCAGGTCGCCCGCAGCGCCGAGCAGTTGGGGTTCGAGGGGGTGCTGACACCGACCGGCGCGTGGTGCGAGGACGCCTGGCTGACGACGGCGATGCTGACGCAGGTGACGGAGCGGCTGAAGTACCTGGTGGCGTTCCGGCCCGGGCAGATCAGCCCGACGCTGGCCGCGCAGATGGCCGCGACGTACCAACGGCAGTCCGGCGGGCGGCTGTTGCTGAACGTGGTGACCGGCGGCGAGTCCGCCGAGCAGCGCGCCTACGGGGACTTCCTGGACAAGGACGCCCGGTACGCGCGGACCGGGGAGTTCCTGGACATCGTCCGGCGGCTGTGGGCGGGCGAGACGGTCGACCACCACGGGCCCCATTTGCGAGTCGAGCGGGCCCGGCTGAACCGGCTGCCGGAGCCGGTGCCGACGGTGTACTTCGGCGGCTCGTCCCCGGCGGCCGGCGAAGTCGCGGCGCAGTCCGCGGACGTCTACCTGACCTGGGGCGAACCGCCCGCCCAGGTGCGGGAGAAGGTCCGCTGGATCCGCGAACTCGCCGCCGCCCGCGGACGGGTGGTGCGGTTCGGGATCCGGCTGCACGTGATCACCCGGGACACCGCCGCGCAGGCCTGGGCGGAGACCGAGCGGCTGCTCGCCGGAATGGACCCGGGGCGCGTGCGCCAGACCCAGCGGGCGCTCGCCGAGAGCGAGTCGGAGGGCCAGCGGCGGATGCTCGCGCTGCACGGCGGCTCGGCCGAGCGGCTGGAGGTGTACCCGGGGCTGTGGGCCGGGATCGGCCTGCTGCGCGGCGGCGCCGGGACGGCCCTGGTGGGCAGCCACCGGGAGGTCGCGGACCTGATCACCGAGTACCACGAGCTGGGGATCGACGAGTTCGTGCTGTCGGGCATGCCGCACCTGGAGGAGGCGTACTGGTTCGGCGAGGGCGTGCTGCCGCTGCTGGCCGCCCGCAACCTGTGGCACCGGCCGTGAACCCGCAAACCGCTGGTCAATCCGCCGGGGCGGCCGGAGAATTCACGGCATGACGCTGCCCCTGCTCCTCCTCGACGTGGACGGACCGCTCAACCCCTACGCCGCGCCGAAGACCCGGCGGCCGGAGGGGTACGACACCCACCGCCTGCTCCCGACCTGGTGGGCGGACCGGCAGGCGCGCTACTCCGGCGCGCGGGCGAAGCCGCTGCGGGTGTGGCTGAACCCGGCGCACGGGCCGGAACTGCTCGGCCTGCCCTACGAACTGGTGTGGGCCACCGGCTGGATGGGCGAGGCGAACACCCACATCGGCCCGAACCTCGGCCTGCCCGAACTCCCCTACATCCAGTGGACGGACCTGTTCGGGGAGGACCCGGACGGCCTGCACTGGAAGACCCGGGACGTGGTCGCCTGGGCGGACGGCCGCCCGTTCGTCTGGGTGGACGACGAACTCGGCCCGCAGGACACCGCCTGGATAGCCGCCCACCACCCCGCCCCCGCGCTCACGTTCCACGTCAACCCCCGAATCGGCCTGCTGGCCGCCGACTTCGTGGCCCTGCGCGAATGGGCGGTCGCGGCATGAGGGTCGGGACGGTCGAACGGCTGCGGCGCTACCCGGTGAAGTCGCTGCTGGGGGAGGAGTTGGCGGCGGTCGGGGTGGACGGGCGCGGCCTGGAGCGGGACCGCGGCCGCGCCCTGCTCGACCTCGACACCGGGAAGGTCGCCAGCGCCAAGAACCCGCGGCTGTGGGCGGGCCTGCTCGGTTACACGGCGGCGACCGCGGCGGGCGGCGTGGTGATCACCGGCCCGGACGGGCGGTGCGTGGACGAGGAGGAGCTGTCGGCGGCGCTCGGCCGCAAGGTCGCCCTGATCGCCGAGCGCCCGCCCGGGGCGACGATCGAGCGGGCCGTGCCGGAGGAGGTGCTGGCGCACGGCATCGAGGCCGAAGTCGACGTCACCGTCAACGAGTTGGGCCGGGCCGCGCCGGACGGCGGCTTCTTCGACTTCGCCCCGCTGCACCTGGTCACCACCTCGACGCTGGCCGCGACCGGCGCCGAGGCGGAGCGCTACCGCCCAAACCTGGTGATCCGCACCGAGGGTGAAGGGTACGTCGAGAACGCGTGGGTGGGGCGGGAGTTGGCGATCGGGCCGGTGCTGCGGCTGCGCATCGTGGTGCCCACGCCGCGCTGCGCCGTCCCGACCCTGCGGCACGGCCCGCTGCCCCGGAGCACGTCCGCCCTGCGCGTCCCGGCCGAGCGGAACCGCCTGGTCCCGCTGGAGGGCATGCCCGCGCTGCCCTGTGCGGGGGTGTACGCGCAGGTGCTGGTGCCCGGCCGGGTCGCGGTGGGGGATGCGATCAGGCTGGGCTGAGGCGGGGCAGGGAGGGAGGCAGTGGGGTGAGAACGGCGGCGAGGGCGTCCAGGAAGCGGTCGGTGGTGGCCTCGTCCCGGACGGCGATCCGCAGCCACTCCTCGCCCAGCCCCGGGAAGGTGTCCCCGCGCCGGACGGCGAAGCCGCGCCCGCGAAGCCGCTCCCGGACGGCCGCCGCGTCCGGCAGCCGTACCAGGACGAAGGACGCGGCCGGCTCGCCGTACACCCGAAGAGTCGGGAAGGCGGCCAAGCCCTTCAGCAAGTACGTCCGCCACAAGGCCAGTTCGGCGGCGGCCTCCTCCGCCTCGGCCAGCGCGGCCGGGCCGCTGCACGCCTCGGCGGCGGCCAGCGCGGGGGTGGAGACCGGCCAGAGCGGCTGGGCGGCGCCGAGCGCGGCGATCAGCGGCGCGGGCCCGAGGACGTAGCCGATCCGCAGCCCGGCCAGGCCCCAGGTCTTGGTGAGGCTGCGCAGGACGACGACCTGGCCGGGCAGGTCCCGGGCCGGGGCGAGGGACTCGCGTTCGCCGGGCACGGTGTCCATGAACGCCTCGTCGACCACCAGGGTGCGTCCGGGGCGGGCGAGTGCGGCGACGGCGTCGGCGGGGTGCAGGACGGAGGTCGGGTTGGTGGGGTTGCCGAGGACGACCAGGTCGGCCTCCTCCGGGACGGCCCCCAGCCGGAACCCGTCCTCGGGGGACAGCAGTACCCGGTGCACCTGGTGCCCGGCGTCCCGCAGCGCCGCCTCGGGTTCGGTGAACTGCGGGTGCACCACGACGATATGACGTGCCGTCAGGACGCGGGCCAGCAGGACGAAGGCCTCCGCCGCCCCCGAGGTGAGCAGCACCTCGTCGGCGGGCCGCCGGTGCCGGGCGGCCACCGCCGCGCGGGCGGCGCCCTGGTCGGGGTAGGCGGAGAGGTCGCCGAGGGTGGCCGCGAGCCGGTCGCGCAGCCAGGCCGGGGGTGTGCCGGTGCGGACGTTGACGGCGAGGTCGACCAGGCCGGACCCGTCGGCGCGCACCTCGGCGTCGCCGTGGTGGCGCAGGTCGGGTTCGGGGGCGGTCACGCGGGGTCTCCTTGCGGGTGGGCGGGCACATCGGGGGCGAGCGGCTGGAGGGGCAGCCCCGGGACGCGGTGGACGTCGTACGCGCCCGGCGGCACGCGCAGCGCCGCGCCGTCGCCGAGGGCGACCAGCGCCACGGCGTGCCCGTGCGCGGCCAGGTCGACAGCCAGGTCAACAGCCATGTCGACAGCCAGGTCGACGGCCAGGTCGACGGCCGCGCCGGTGGCCGCTCCGGCGCCGTCGTCCGTCGCGATCCGCCTGGTCCCGGGCCGCAGCAGCTCGGCGACCGCCCCGACCGCGCCCGGCGCGCCCACGACCGCCGACGCGCGCCGCAGTTCCGCCAGCGCGCGCGGCACCAGCAGGTCGTGCGCGCCCGGTCCGAGTCCGACGACGGCGAGGCGTCCGCGGACCGCCGCCCGGGCGATCGCGACCGTCGCCGCGGCGGACTTCCGTTTGGTGGCGACGAGCTCGCCACCGGGGGCGCTCGCCAGGGCGGCCGCCTCGGCGACGCTCGCGGTGCCGACGGCGGCGCCGACCAGGTCCGACGGGTTCGGCACGGCCACCGCGGCCAGGTCCGCCGCCGGGTGCTCGTCCACCGGCACCCCGCCGAGGCAGAACGCGGCCCAGCGCACCTCCGGGTGGTCCGCCTTGCCGGCCACCGTCGCCAGCCGGGCGATCGAGGCGCGGGCCAGGCCGTGTTCGGCCAGGGTGTCCGTGATCAGCCGCATCAGCTCGGAGTCCGTGGCGCCGCCGCCCGCGCCGACCCCGACGACCAGGGTGCGCGGGTGTACGAGGAGCACGTCCTCGTCGGGGTGGGTGCGGTCGGTGACCCGCAGGACGGGGGCGTCGGCGGGCGCGTCGGCTCGGGCGGAGGGCGGCAGGGCGGGCAGCGGGTACGCCAGGTCGCTCTCCAGCCGGACCGGCCGGCCCTCGGCGAGCGCCCGCGAGGCCGCGGAGCCTCGCGGCCCGCGGGTGTACGTCGACGCGTGCCCGACCAGGTGCGCGAAGGGCCGGGCGGTGGCCGGGGGAGGGCTGCCGGTCAGGACGGCCCGGACGCCGAGCAGGGCGGCGAGTTCCTCGGCCAGTTCGTCGGCGCCGCTGTCGCGGCCGGTCAGCGGGACGGCGTAGCGCAGGTTCAGGTCCAGGCTGACCAGGCCGGGCCCGCCCGGGCGCAGGTGCGAGCCGTCGATCAGCAGTTGCGCGGTGGCCGCGACCGGCGCGAGGCAGACCACCAGGTCGTTGCGGCCGAGGGCGTAGTCCAGGGCCTCGGTCGGACCGAAGCAGGCACTGGCCACCGCGGTGTGGATGCGGGTGGTCTCCGGCCAGGCGGCGTGGATCTCGTCGGCCAGTAGGCGGCCCGTCCCGTTGAGGGCGACCAGTCCGATCACGTCCCGCTCCTTCACCCAAAGTCCCGCGAGCCCCGCGAGCCCGGTGATCCCCGCACACGAGCATCCGTGATCCCGCCACAAGGGCCCCCGTGATCCCACCACGCCCGGTCGGAACGGGTCAATCGGGGCGGCTGTGGCGTGGACCGCCAACGGGCGGCAGCTGTTCGCCTGTTCTTCACTTGTCTTGTGCGGTACACGACACGGCGCGATCCTACTGTTCTCGGCGCTCCAACCAGGCAGCCCCGACGCACGGAGGACCCGATGGCCTTCGCACGACTCCGCACCCCCGGAACCACGTCCCCCCGCCGCCCCTTCCGCCGCCCGCTCCGCCGGCCCCTCACCGCCCTCGCCGCCGGGCTCGGCCTCGTCGGCGGCTCGCTCGGCCTGTGGGCCGCCGGCGGCAGCGCGGCCGCCGACACCGCCGGCGGGCTGCCCTCGCCCGACCACGTGATCGTCGTGGTGATGGAGAACCACGCCTACTCGCAGGTCATCGGCAGCAGCTCCAGCGCGCCGTACATCAACAACACGCTGGTCGCCGGCGGCGCCACGCTCACCCAGTCCTTCGCGCTCACCCACCCCAGCCAGCCCAACTACTACATGCTGTTCTCCGGCAGCGCGCAGGGCGTCACCGACGACAGCTGCGTCGACGTCGGCGCCCTCCAGCAGCCCAACCTGGGCTCCGAACTGCTCGCCGCCGGCCAGACCTGGGCCAGCTACAACGAGGGCCTGCCCGCCCAGGGCGCCACCGACTGCCGCGTCGACAACTACGCGCAGAAGCACAACCCGTGGTTCGGCTTCGGCAACGTGCCCGCCTCCAGCGCCTACGGCATGGACGCCTTCCCGACCGACTACACCACCCTGCCCAAGGTCTCCTTCGTCATCCCGGACCTGTGCAACGACATGCACGACTGTTCCGTCGGCACCGGTGACACCTGGCTGCAGACCAACCTCGCCGCCTACGCCACCTGGGCCAAGAGCCACAACAGCCTGCTCGTGGTCACCTTCGACGAGGACAACCGCCTCGCCGGCAACCGCATCCCGACCGTCGTCTACGGCGCCCACGTCACCCCCGGCAGCAGCACCGGCACCACCTACAACCACTACAACGTGCTGCGCACCCTGGAGGACCTCGCCGGGCTCACCACCCACGCGGGCAACGCCGCCAACGCCACCGACATCACCGGCATCTGGAACTGACGCCCGTGTACGTCGCGGACTCCCGCAGCTCCAAGGCCCCCGCCGCCCCGGCCTCCGCAACGGAGCCGCCGGGGCGGCGCGGCGCCGCCCTGCGCGCCGTACCCGGGACGGTGCTCGCCCTCGGCGCCGTCAGCCTGGTCACCGACATCTCCTCCGAGATGGTCACCGCCGTCCTGCCGCTCTACCTGCTCACCGGCCTCGGCCTCTCCCCGCTCGGCTTCGGGCTGCTGGACGGCATCCAGAACGGGTTCAGCGCGCTCGTCCGCCTCGCTGGGGGCCACCTCGCCGACCGCCGCGGCCGCGACGGCGCCGCCCGCCACAAGGCCGTCGCGGCCGTCGGCTACGGCCTGTCCGCGCTCTGCAAACCGCTGCTGCTGCTCGTCCACACCGTGCCGCTGATCGGCGCCGTGATCGCCGTCGACCGCACCGGCAAGGGCCTGCGCACCGCACCCCGGGACGCGATGATCTCGCTCTCCACCGAACCCGCCCACCGCGGACGGGCGTTCGGCGTGCACCGGGCGATGGACACCGCCGGCGCCCTGCTCGGCCCGCTCACCGCCTTCCTCGTGCTGCGTCTGGCAGGCGGGCCGATGCTCGCCGACGGCGGCGAACGGCACGGCTACAACGCGGTGTTCACGGTCAGCGCGTGCGTCGCCGCCCTCGGCGTGCTGGTCCTGCTGCTGTTCGTGCCGAACCGGCCGTCGACCGACGATCCGTCAACTACCGCTCCATCGCTGCGCGACAGCCTCGCCCTGCTGCGGCTTCCCGGGCTGCGACGGCTCACGCTCTGCGCCGTCCTGCTCGGACTCACCACCGTCAGCGACTCCTTCCTCTACCTCCTCGTCCAGCGCCGGCTCGGCCTCTCCGTCGACCTGTTCCCGCTGCTGCCGCTCGGCACCGCCGCCGCCTTCCTGCTGCTCGCCGTCCCGCTCGGCGCCCTCGCCGACCGGATCGGCCGCCGCCGGCTCTTCCTCGGCGGGCACGTGCTGCTGCTGCTCGCGTACGGGCTGCTGCTCTCACCGGCCGGCGGCCCGGCGGTGGCCGTCTGCGTCCTCGTGCTGCACGGCGCCTTCTACGCGGCCACCGACGGCGTGCTCGCCGCCGCCGCGGCCGACGCCGTCCCGGCCGGGCAGCGCGGCGCCGGGCTCGCCCTGGTCGGCACCGGGCAGGCGCTCGCCCGGTTCGCCTGCTCGCTGCTGTTCGGCGCGCTGTGGAGCGCGGTCGGCGGCACCGGCGCGCTCGGCTGGTCGGCGGGGGCGCTCGCGCTCTGCGTGCTCGGCGCGGCCGCCGTCCTGCGTGAACCCGCCGCCACCACCGTCGAGGAGAGCCCGTGAACCGACTCCAGAACCGGACCAGGGTGATCATCCTCCTGGTCGCCGTCCTGCTGCTCGGCGCCGTCGGCACCGGGGCCGTCCTCCACGCCGCCGACCGCACCGCCCGGCGCGACCAGGCCCAGCCCGGCGGCCCCGCCGTCACCGAGGGCGCCGTCACCCTGCAAAAGCCCTCCGAGGGGCGGAAACTGGTCTTCCGCAACATGGCCTGGGGCCCGCACCGCGACGAACTCACCGCCGTCCCCGCCGACCGCCCGGACGGCCCGCGCACCGCCTCCGGCGTCCAGTGCCTGCGCTTCTACGCCGCCGCCGGCACCGGCATCTGCCTCCAGGCCCAGCACGGCGCCCTGGAGGACACCTACCGCGCCGTCGTCCTCGACGACCACCTGCGCGAACGGCGCTCCTACCCGGCGGCCGGCATCCCCACCCGCTCCCGGGTCTCCCCGTCCGGGCACCTCGCCGCCTGGACGGTCTTCGTCAGCGGCGACTCCTACGCGGGCACCGACTTCTCCACCCGCACCTCCATCGTCGACGTCCGCGACTGGAACCTCCGGGACAACCTGGAGACCTTCGACGTGATCAAGGACGGCCACCCCTACCAGGCCCACGACATCAACATCTGGGGCGTGACCTTCGCCGACGACAACACCTTCTACGCGACCCTCGCCACCGGCGGCCACACCCACCTCGTCCGCGGCGACCTCGCCGCCCACACCCTCACCACCCTGCACGAGAACGTCGAGTGCCCCTCGCTCTCCCCGGACGGCACCCGCATCGCCTACAAGAAGCGCGTCCCCGGCCTGTCCCCCGACGCCCCCTGGCGCCTGTACGTCCTCGACCTCGCCACCATGACCGAGACCGCCACCGCCGAACAGCGCAACATCGACGACCAGGCCGTCTGGTCGGACACCGGTACCCTCCTCTACGCTCTGCCCGGCGACTACGGCGCCGACCTGTGGACCGTCCCCGCCGACGGCGGCGGCGCCCCCCGGCGGGTCACCCAGGCCGCGGTCGCCCCCGCCTACCTGGGCTGAGGAACTCTCGGCTACGGTCCCTCGTCGAGCACAATGACGTCCTGATCGAACGGGGGAACGACAAACGTGGACGGCATCCCGCCCGAGCGCGCGGTCACCGACTCCTGGCCGGCCCTGCACGGCCGACCCGTCCTGCGGCGCACCGTCGCCGTCGGACTGGTCCTCTGCGTGTCCGTCGCGGCCGCCCTCGTGGTGCGCGGCGTCAACTCGCTCACCGCCGGCCGCGTCGGCCGCGAGACCGACCGCGACCGCGCCGAACTCCTCGCCGGCCTCCACCCCTCCCAGCACCCCGGCGTCGGCCGCTCCTACGTCCCCGTCGGCGCCATCTACACCCACACCCCCGACGGCGCCCCCATCGCGTACCTGCACTACCGCGTCGCGGGCAAGGACGTCGGCCTCGGCGACTTCCTGCGCGCCTACGACCTCCCGGCCCCTGGCCCCACCGCCCCCCTCCCCGCCGACCTCACCGCCGCCCTCGGCGGCGACGGCCCGGCCGAGGCCCCCGAACTCCCCCCGGACCCTGAGCCCACCCCGTCACCCACCCCCGACGCCACCACCGCAGACCCGGCGCCCCCGGCACCCGCAGCACCCCCCGGCCTCCAGGCCGCCGACCCCGAGGCCGAACCCGACCCCGACGCCGACCCCACCCCGGACCTCGACGACGACACCCCCGAGCCCACCCCCTCCGTCACCCTCCCCCCGACCCCAACCCCCACTCCGACGCCCACCCCCACCCCTTTCCTCACCCCCACCCCGCCCCCCACCCACCCCCAGACCACCCGCCGCATCTACGTCGCCACCATCCCCGGCGCCGCCCCGGGCGCCGCCGACATCTACATCCGCGCCACCGGCTGAGGGCGCGCCACGGCACCGCAGCTCAGGCCACGTCCCGGTCGATGGTGAACGCCATGACGCTCCCCGGCTGGAGCGGGAAGGGCAACTGGATCAGCCCCGCCGTGTTGTTGAACGGAGCGGGGAAGGTGGCCCGGACACTGGCGCCGTGGGCCGCCCCGAGCGCGCTGATCTCCGAGGCGTTCACGCTCAGGCGGGTAGGTTTGAGAGCAGGGTCGATGGTGAGCCGGTACTCGGCATCGGTGACGTGGCGGAACACCTGAGCCTGGATGCGGACCCGGCGATCGTTGCCCACGAACTTGCGTGCCGTGATGCTCAGCTCGACGAGATGGCCCACGGTGACCTGGGCGTCGCGGGGCACCGAGAAGTGGTCGATCCGGGCTCGCCCGCCGGCGACGGTCTCATGCGTCGAGGGTTTGCGTTCCAGGTCCCGGTTGTCTACCCGGACCGCTCCGATGGTGAAGACCTCGGGATCGTCCGGGTCCAGGTTGTCGTCGATCATCCACCGGAGCAGGCACTCCGGCCCGGTGAATCCGTCCAGGCCGGCATCGTCGTTGGAGGCGAGACAAGCGATGGTCACCGTTTTGGGGAGGACGTCGATCCGGTAGGAGATCCGGAAGCTCTGGTAGAGGTAGTCGGGGTGGGCGTCGCCTGCCGGCGCAGGTGAGAGCAGGCAGTCGTAGCGGTAGGCGGACAGCGCGCCGGAGAACAGCGGATCGCGTACCGGGCCGAGGACGTCCTGCATGCCGCGAAGGACGGCGCTGTCCACCTGCTCCGTGGTCTCCCGCACGGTGAGGGATCCGATGGCCAGGGTCACGGCTGCAGCCGAGACGAAGGCGCCGCCGATGAGGCTGAGAACGGTGGCGACGACCTGCTGGTGGGTCAGCAGCGCGGCCGCCACCACACACGCCAGTCCCGTGGTGAGGGCGAGGATGTTGACGAGCGCCAGGATCTTGCGCAGTTGTCGCTCTCGAGACACGGCCATGCGGCACCCCCGTGGGCGACGTCAGAGCGCCGCACCGTCTGCGATGATCCGGACGATCCGCTCGGAGACTTCCCCGATCTCCTGCGCCGTACGAACGTTATCGGACTGATTGTTCGTCAGGAACACCATGGCGATGGGGGTGGTTGGGTGGAGGACGATGCCCGCATCGTTGACGATGCCGCGCAGGCTGCCGGTCTTGTGCCGCACCGGGACATCGTCGTCCAGCCGGGACGGAATCCTGTCGTTCCTCAAGTAGTTGACCAGGTATCGGCGGATCGGCTCCAGATGCGGCGCCCGGTCGATGTGCTCGACCAACCGCAGCATGTCCTCGGCGGTGGTGGTGTTGGCGCGTCCGAGGGGGCCGAGTTCACGCTCGGAGAACCCTGCCGGGAAGAGGGTCGCGTGCAGCCCGAGTGTCTTGATCGTGGAGTCGATCCGGTCCTGCCCCAGCACCGCGCGAAGGTGCTCGGCGGCTGGATTGTCACTGGTCACCAGGGTGAAACCGCACAACTCCCGTACGGTGACGGTCGAATCAGGGTCGAGGGCCTGGAGCACGCTCGGGTACATGGTGCCGGGAAGGGATCCGATGCGGACCCGGGCGTCCAGGTCGACTTCACCGCGCTCGGCCCACTCGAAGAGCGCGACCCCCAGGATCATCTTCGCCAGGCTCGCGGCGGGTAGCACGAGGTCCGCATGGTGGGCGACGGTGAGCTGCGGGTTGCCGAGTGTCTTGACCAGGACGCTGCGTACGCCCGCGTCGGCACCCTGGGTGAACTCCTCGATCTGTGCGGCGATCGCAGTGCGCACGCCGTCGGAATCGACCATCAGGCCATCCCATTCCTCTCGCGCCAGTTGGTTCAGGCTAACCGTCGTCTACCCGCCTGGGGGCGTCACACGCCACGCGCGAAGGTCGAACCGGTCTGGCCGGCAGTGCAGTTGGTGGGAGTGCGCTGGCCGCTGACGAGCCGGAGCCCCGCCGGTGGGGCTCGGCGGGGCTGCGGTGTGTTGCTGTGTTGGTGGGTGGGGGCGGGGGTGGGGTCAGGCGGGTAGGCCGGGGACGGTGGTGATGGTGACGGGGTGGCCCATGGTGGTGATGCGCCAGGTGGCGAGGGCCTGGTAGGCGGGGGAGTGGTACCAGCCGTCGGCGTCGGCCGCGGTGGGGAATTCGAGGATGGCGGTCTTGGTGTAGGCGGTCTCGCCTTCCAGGCGGGCCGGGGTGTCGAAGGCGAGCAGGCGGCCCTGGTAGGGCTCCATGGTGGCGCCGACGTTGGCGAGGTAGTGGCCGAGGGCGGCGTCCGGGGTGTGGTCGGTGCGGGTGATGAGGACGTAGTGCATGGTGTGTTCCTTGTCCGGGCGGTCGGTGGTCAGCGGGTGGCCGGGGCGAGCGTGGGGGCGTTGGGGACGGTGGCGGTGGCGGTGGCGGTGGCGGTGGCGGTGGCGGGGTCGGGGTCGGGAGCGGGAGTGGGCTTTCGGGTGGGGGCCTGGCCGGCGAGCATGGCGCCGAGGGCGAGCAGCAGGCCGAGGAGTTGCCAGCGGGTGAGGGTCTGGCCGAGGACGACGAGGCCGCCCACGGTCGCGACGACCGGGTTGATCAGGCCGAGGAAGGAGGCCGGTCCGGCGCCGAGGCGGTCGATGCCGCGGAACCAGAGGACGTAGCCGAGCGCGGTGCTGAACAGCCCGAGGTAGGCGAACCCGGCGAGGTTGGCGCCGCTGAGTGCGGGCGGCGCGCCTTCGACGGCGGCCGCGAGCGGGACGAGGAACAGTGATCCGGCGAGCAGCTGCCAGGCCGTCAGGTCGAGCAGGGTGGCCCCTTCCGGGCGGCCCCAGCGGCGGGTGAGGACGGTGCCCGTGGCCATCAGTGCGATCGCGCCGACCATGGCGGCGATCCCGGTGCCGTCCAGTCGTGCGCCGCTCTTCAGTACCAGTAGGGCGACGCCGCCGACGCCGGCGAGCCCTGCGAGCAGTGCCCGCCGTCCGGGCCGTACGCCGAGGACGCCGATCGAGAGGCCGGTCACGAGCAGCGGCTGGATCGCGCCGATGGTGGCGGCGACGCCGCCGGGCAGGCGGTAGGCGCCGACGAAGGTGAGCGGGAAGAACAGCCCGATGTTGAGCATCCCGAGCACGGCTGCGCGCCCCCACCAGCGCCCCTTGGGCAGTTTGCGGCCGATGAGCAGGAGGAGCAGTCCGGCCGGGAGGGCCCGCAGGGCGGCGAGCAGCAGCGGACGGCCTTCGGGCAGGAGCTGTGTGGTGACCAGGTAGGTCGTGCCCCAGGCCGCCGGGGCGAGTGCCGCCGTGACGGCCACTCCTGCGCGTGTTCCACCCATGACATCCCCCTCAACGTTGATTATCTGAACGTTGAGATAATTAGTACGCCCCTGGGTGAGTGAACGTCAAGTATGTGAATGTTAAGATAG
The DNA here is from genome assembly GCF_042677305.1 of Kitasatospora sp. NPDC127121. Taxonomy (NCBI): domain Bacteria; kingdom Bacillati; phylum Actinomycetota; class Actinomycetes; order Kitasatosporales; family Streptomycetaceae; genus Kitasatospora; species Kitasatospora sp. NPDC127121. The sequence continues at coordinate 78,502 of NZ_JBHXTQ010000006.1, forward strand.
TTGCCTGCCAGTCCAGCCGTGAGCCGCGGCGAGCGGCAACCGAGGAGGCGTCAGGCCATGCAGCAGCGCGACACCGTCGACGAGATCGTCGAGCAGTGGACCAGGACCCGACCCGACCTGAACACCGAGGCCATCGGCCTGATCGGCCGGCTGCGACGCCTCAACGTCCGCGTCGACGGCGCCCTGCGCGAGTACTTCGGCTCCTGCGGCCTGGACTCCTCCGAGTTCGACGTCCTGGCCACCCTGCGCCGCTCCGGCGAACCCTACGAGCTCAACGCCCGCGCCCTCCTCAAGGCCGCCATGGTCACCTCCGGCGCCATCACCAACCGGGTTGACCGTCTCTCCGCCAAGGGCCTGGTCGAACGCAACCCCTGCCCCGACGACCGCCGCGCCGTGCTGGTCCGCCTCACCCCGGCTGGCAAGGACCTCATCGACGCGGCGCTGGCCGGCCACGTCCGCAACGAGGAGCACATCCTCGCGGGCCTCGACGCCGACGAGCGCGCCCAACTCGACACCCTGCTGCGCAAGCTCCTCATCGCGCACGGCGACACCGAGCCCCTGCTGGGCTGAGCGCGGCCCCGGCGTCTGTGCCTGAACCGCCGCGCGGCCCGGCGCTTCGGCGTACGTTGGGGGGCCGGGGCGGGCCCCGCGGTGACGGTCGGTTCGGGCGTGCGCGGGCGGCGGCAGCGGCAGGTGGCCGTAGTGGTCGGGCAGTTCGCGTGTCCACGGCCTCCCCGGTGGCGTTAACCCGGCGGGAACCGCACCGGAGGAGGAGCCCATGAAGGACAAGACCCCCAGGGACATCGCCGTCGACGACCAGCTGCGGGCGGCAGGGGCGGAGGGGGCCCAGTGGCTCAGTGCCGCCGGGTGGGGGCCGCCGGTGACGGTCCCGGTGCAGAAGGCCGCCAGGTGGCAGCAGGAGACCAGGGCCCGGATGCTGGCGGCGCAGGTGGACGAGTCCTGCACGTGGTGCGTCCATCTGCTCGACGGAGGCCCCCAGCCCGTGGTCGTCCACGCCGAGCACCCGACCCACCTGCTCTGCCGCGCCTGCTCCATCGCCGCCCGCCCCCGCCGCGCCTGCCTGGACTGTGGCGGACCGGCCGCCTCCGCCTCCCCGGCGGACGGCCGCGAGGACGTCTTCATGGGCCCGGTGGCGATCTACACCCGCCTCCGCTGCGCCACCTGCCACCGCGCCGACCGCCCCGACCCCCTGACCGGCACCTTCGGCAACGGCCCGTCCTGAGACGGGCGAGGCGCGGCCGGGCGGCCCGTGCGATTGACTTCGGAACGTATTCCGAACTAGCGTCGAGCCATGTCGACTCTCACCGTGTCGTTCTCCGATCTTTCGAAGAACTCCAAGCGCGTCGCGGACAGTGTGGAGCGAGTCCAGCGCGTGCACGTCACGCGCCGCGACGGGGAGGACCTGTACCTCACCACCGAGCGTCACGACCGTCAGCGCGAGCAGACCGCGGATGTCGCCGCTCGCCTGTTCGCCGCGTTGATCAGCAGCGATGAGGGCACGCAGGCGGTGCTCCTGGCCCTCCCCGCCGTCTTCCCCTGGGTCCGGCACCTGTCGGCCGCGGAGGTGCGCGAGTTCGTCGTCGACCTCGTGGACGCGACGCGCGATGCCGTGGACCTGGACGTGCACGCCAATCTGCACCGGGTGATAGTCGAGTGGCGCGCCACCGCGAGAGTGCTGGCGGACCCGGAGCTGGCGGCAGAGCTCGCCAGGCCCCTGCCCGGCGACGATCACGGCGAGGTGATCGAGCCGTGAGCCCGAAGCGCGGTGATGATGTGCCGCCCCCGCCCGTCGGGACGGAGTGGCGGCTGCGATTCGGTACGACGGAGGCTGCCAAGGGGTGGGGAGAGCTGTGTGCGGAGGCGGCCGGGAACGCCCGCCGCTGTTTCGAGGCGCTCCGGGTGAACCCCCTGTCCACGGGGGATCCGGATCGGCAGCACCGGCTGCGGGGCCGGCTGGCCGCCCGCGTGTTCGGGGGCGTCGAGCTGCCGCAGTGGGAGTACGAGGTGACCGCCGGCGGCCGGGTGCGGTACGTGGTGGACGAGGCGGCCCGCGTCGTCCACCTCGTCTATGCCTCGCCCAGGCACCCGAAGGACACCGAGGCGTAGCGGACAGGCGTCCGGCCCTCAGGCCCTGCCGACGCAGGGCCGGGTGGCCCGCCGAGGGGGGTTACGGTGACGCGGGCTTGCCGGGGGTTGTCTGGTGGGCGGCTGCGGCGGAGGCGAAGGAGGTGGCCAGGGACGGGGCTCCGGCCCAGTGCAGGTGCAGGTAGGAGGCGTGGACGTGGCTGCCCGCGAAGCCCTCGGTGCGGGGGCCGGTGGGCAGGCGCCAGCCCCAGGCGGGGTGTTCGCCCGCGCCCGGTTCGCAGACCGTGCGGTGGAACTCGTGGCCGCGTACCCGGGTGCCGGTCCGGGCGAGCGGGGAGTCGTGCAGGGCGACGGCCTCCCGGTAGCCGAGGGTGAGCCGTTCGGTCATCCGGGCGCCGGTGTCCAGTACGCCGCACATCGGCAGGCCGTCCAACTCGCGCCCCAGGTAGAGCAGTCCGGCGCATTCGGCGGCGATCGGGCCGCCGCCGGCGGCGAACGCCGCGATGGCCCCGCGCAGTGCCGTGTTGCCGCTCAGCTCCCGGACGTACAGCTCGGGGAAGCCGCCGCCGATCACCAGGCCGGCCGTGCCGTCGGGCAGTGCCGTGGCGTGCAGCGGGTCGAAGGGGACGACCTCGGCGCCTGCGGCGGTGAGGAGTTCGGCGTTCTCGGCGTACGAGAAGGAGAACGCGGCGCCGCCCGCGACCGCGATCCGCGGCGTGCCGGCCACCGGGTCGACCTCGGCCGACGGGCTCCACGGTTCGGCGGTCAACTCCGGTGCCGTCCGGGCGAGTTCGAGCAGGGCGTCCAAGTCGACCGAGGCGGCGACGAGTTCACCCATGTCGGCGACGGCACGCAGGGCCTCCGCCGAGCGCTCCACGGCCGGGATCAGCCCGAGGTGGCGCGACGGCGTGGCGACGGTCGTGGAGCGGCGCAGCGCGCCCAGCACGGGCACGCCCGAGCCCTCCTCCAGGGCCTCGCGCAGGAGTTGCTCGTGCCGGTCGGAGGCGACCCGGTTGAGGATCACCCCGGCGAGGCGCACCTCCGGGTCCCAGGAGGCGAAGCCGTGCACCAGCGCGGCCACCGACCGGGACTGCGAGGAGCCGTCCACCACCAGCACCACGGGCGCCCGCAGCAGCTTGGCGACGTGCGCGGTGGAGGCCAGCTCCCCCCGCCCGGAGGCCCCGTCGAACAGGCCCATGACCCCCTCGACCACCGCGACGTCCGCTCCCGCCGCGCCGTGCAGGAAGAGCGGGGCGATCCTCTCCGGGCCGCACAGAAAGGCGTCCAGGTTGCGGCCCGGGCGCCCGGCGGCGAGCGCGTGGTAGCCCGGGTCGATGTAGTCGGGGCCGACCTTGTGCGGGGACACCGCCAGCCCGCGCGCGGCGAGCGCCGCGATCAGGCCGGTGGCGACGGTGGTCTTGCCGGCGCCCGAGGAGGGTGCGGCGATGACGAGGCGGGGGATGGCGGCCAACGGCCTGCCGGCAGTGCTCAACGGTCTACCACTCGATACCGCGCTGGCCCTTGCGGCCGGCGTCCATGGGGTGCTTGACCTTGGTCATCTCGGTGACCAGGTCGGCGAATTCGGTCAGCGGTTCGGGTGCGTACCGGCCGGTGATGACGACGTGCTGGCTGCCCGGGCGGTCCTTGAGCACCGACACGACCTCCTCCGGGTCGACCCAGCCCCAGTGCATGGGGTAGGTGAACTCGTCCAGCACGTAGAAGCGGTAGGTCTCGGCCGCCAGGTCGCGCTTGACCTGCTCCCAGCCCTCCTTGGCGGCCGCCTCGCTGTCCATCTCCATCTCGCTGGAGCGCTGGATCCACGACCAGCCGGAGCCCATCTTGTGCCAGTCGACCGTGCCGCCCTCGCCGGAGGCGCCGAGCACGCGCAGCGCGTTCTCCTCGCCGACCTTCCACTTGGCGGACTTCACGAACTGGAACACCCCGACGGGCCAGCCCTGGTTCCAGGCCCGCAGCGCCATGCCGAACGCGGCCGTTGACTTGCCCTTGCCGGGGCCGGTGTGCACGGCGGTGATCGGCTGCGTGCGGCGCTGACGGGTCGTCAGGCCGTCGGCGGGGACGCTCTCGGGGACACCCTTGGGCATGTCGGCTCAGGCCGCCTTTCGCATGGTGGTGGCACGGTTCTCACGACGGTTCTCATGGCGGCTGTCGCGCCGGCCGTCGTGGCGGTTCTCGCGGACGAGCGAGGCGACGCCCTCGGGGCGCAGCTCGTCCAGGCTGACGGCGGTGCCGCCGAGCAGTCCGGCCAGGGTGCGGGCGAGGCCGAGCCGGACGGGGCCGGACTCGCAGTCCAGCACCACGCTGGCGGTGCCCTGCGCGGCGAACAGTCCAGCCGCGCGCTGCGACCGGGCGAGCGCGTCCCGCCCGCCGGTGGCCCGGCCGTCGGTCACCACGACCAGCAGCGGGCGGCGGCTCGGGTCGCGCAGCCGCTCCACCCGCAGGACCTCGTGCGCGCGCAGCAGGCCGGCGGCCAGCGGGGTGCGGCCGCCGGTGGGCAGCGACTCCAGCCGGGCCGCGCCGACCTCCACGGACGAGGTCGGCGGCAGCGCCAGTTCGGCGTCCGCGCCCCGGAAGGTGATCATGCCGATCTTGTCGCGCCGCTGGTAGGCGTCCATCAGCAGGGACAGCACGGCGCCCTTGACGGCGGTCATCCGCTGCCGGGCGGCCATCGAGCCGGAGGCGTCGACGACGAACAGCACCAGGTTGGACTCCCGCCCCTGGCGGACCTGTTCGCGGAAGTCGTCCTTGCGCAGCACCAGCGCCCGGCCGGCCCGCCCGCGCGCCGCCTGGTGCGGCGCGGCGGCCTGCAAGGTGGCGGTCAGGTGCAGGCGGCTGAGCGTGCCCTGGGGGCGCCGGGCGCGCACGGTGTGCCCGCCGGTGGTCTCGGCGGGGGAGCGGCGGCCCTGGGCGCCGTGGCCGGTGCCCTGCACGGTGAACAGCTTGGTCCGGTACGGGTCGCCAGCCGCGACCGGCGCCGACTCCCGGGCGGGGGCGGGGTGTTGGGCCGGTACGGGCTGCTGGAGCGGCTCGTCCGGCTCGGCGGCCGATGCCTGCGGGCCGGAGGTGGGCTCGGGGGCTCCGCCGCCGTCCGGGCCGCCGCCGGGGCCGCCGTCCGGGCCGGGACCGTCGTCCTCGGGGCCGTCGCCCTCGCCGTCCCCGTCGCCCTCGGTCTCTCCTGAGCCTCCGAGCTCCCCGGACCCCTCGGGCTCCGAGGGCTCGGAGGGCTCCGATGGCTGCGCGGGCTCCTCCGGCTGCGCGTGCTCCTCCAGCGTCCGGTCGAGCTGCTCCTCGTCCAGCCCCGGCGCGTCGAAGGGGTTGCGGCGGCGCCGGTGCGGCAGCGCCAGCTGGGCGGCCTTGCGGACGTCCTCCTCCAGCACCTCGGTCCGCCCGTCCCAGGCGGCGAGCGCGACGGCGGTGCGGGCCATCACGATGTCGGCGCGCAGCCCGTCCACCTCGAACGCTGCGCACACGGCGGTGATCTGACGTAGCGCCATATCCGTCAGCTCCACCTTGGGCAGCAACTCCCGGGCGGCGGTGATGCGTTCGGCGAGCGCCTGCTCGTCCGCGGCGAACCGCGCGGCGAAGCCGGCCGGGTCGGCGTCGTAGCCGAGCCGGCGGCGGACCACCTCGGCGCGCTCGGCCGGGTCCCGGGTGGCGGCGATCTCGACGGTCAGGCCGAACCGGTCGAGCAGCTGCGGCCGCAGCTCGCCCTCCTCGGGGTTCATCGTGCCGACCAGCAGGAAGCGGGCGGCGTGCCGCACCGACACGCCCTCGCGCTCGACGTACGAGCGGCCCATCGCGGCGGCGTCCAGCAGCAGGTCCACGACGTGGTCCTGGAGCAGGTTCACCTCGTCGATGTAGAGCACGCCGCGGTGCGCCTTGGCGAGCAGCCCCGGCTCGTACGCCTTGACGCCCTCGGCGAGCGCCCGTTCCAGGTCGAGCGAGCCGACGATCCGGTCCTCGGCCACGCCGACCGGCAACTCGACCAGCTGGGCGGGGCGTTCGGATGCGGAGGGGCGGTCGTGCGGCCCGTCCGGGCACTGCGGGTCCGGCGCGGACGGGTCGCAGGCGAACCGGCAGCCGTCGACGGCCGCGAGGGTCGGCAGCAGGCCGGCCAGCGCGCGCACCATGGTCGACTTCGCGGTGCCCTTCTCGCCGCGCACCAGCACGCCGCCCACGGCTGGCGAGACCGCGTTGAGCAGCAGGCCGAGCCGCAGGTCGGGCATGCCGACGATCGCGGTGAACGGATAGCGGACGTCACTCATGCATACTCCCCAGGTGCCCCGGGCGCCAGGAACGGCAGCGATCCGGCCGCCGGCACCCCGCCCTCGATCAGCTTCCACAGCGCGTCGGTGTCCGCGTGCTCCTCGATCAGGTCGCCCAGCCGGTCCAGCCGGGCCTCGCGCGCCTCGGCGAACGAGGTGTCCGGCGCCGGCACGAACGCCCGGCCCGCCAACGCGGCGACCTCGCGCAGGAGTTCACGACGGAAGCCGTCGTTCTCCAGCGCGCCGTGCCAGGTCGTGCCCCACACCGGGCCGACCCGGCAGCCGTCCAGGCCGTGCCCGTCGTCATCGGAGAAGAACGGCTCGCCCCCCTCCACGGCCACCACCCCGTGGTGGATCTCGTACCCCTCGACCCGCTGCCCGTACGCCGTGCCGACCGGGCGCGCCAGCACCTTCTCGGCGCCGAACCGCACGTGCGTCGGCAGCAGGCCCAGGCCCTCGACCGAGCCGGCCCCGGACTCCACCTCGTCCTCGATCCCGCGCGCCAGCATCTGGTAGCCGCCGCACACCCCGAGGACCGGCAGCCCGGCCGCCGTCCGCGCCTTCAGCGCCGGCTCCAGGCCGCGTTCGCGCAGCCAGGCCAGGTCGGCCACGGTGGCCCGGGTGCCGGGCAGCACCACCAGGTCGGCGTCGGCCAGTTCCTCCGGCCGGGTCACCCAGCGCACCAGCACGCCGGGCTCCTGCGCCAGGGCGTCCAGGTCGGTGAAGTTCGACAGCCGGGGGAAGCGCACCACGGCCACCCGCAGTACGTCCGCCCCGAGCGGGCCGCGGCCGTCGACCCGGTCCACCACCGTGGACAGGTCCAGCGAGTCCTCGGCGTCCAGCCACAGGCCCGGCAGCATCGGCAGGGTGCCGAGCACCGGACGGCCGGTCAGCCCGTGCAGCATGTCCAGGCCGGGCGCCAGCAGCCGCGCGTCGCCGCGGAACTTGTTGACGAACCAGCCCGCCACGTGCCGCTGGTCCTGCGCCGACAGCAGCGCCAGCGTCCCGTACATCGCCGCGAAGACGCCGCCGCGGTCGATGTCCCCGACCACCACCACCGGCAGCCCGGCGGCCGTCGCCAGGCCCATGTTGGCGATGTCCCGGTCCCGCAGGTTGATCTCGGCGGGCGAACCGGCGCCCTCGCAGACCACCACCTCGTAGCGGCGGCGCAGATCCGCCAGGCACTCCAACGACCGTTCCAGCAGGACGGGCTTGCGCTCGCGGTAGTCCAGCGCGCCCACCTCGGCGACCGGCCGGCCCAGCAGCACCACCTGGCTGCGGCCGTCCGCGCCCGGTTTCAGCAGCACCGGGTTCATCGCCGCCTCCGGCTCCACCCGGGCCGCCTGCGCCTGCATCGCCTGCGCCCGGCCGATCTCGGCGCCGTCGGCGGTGACGAAGGAGTTCAGCGACATGTTCTGCGCCTTGAACGGCGCGACCCGCACCCCCTGCCGGGCCAGCCAGCGGCAGATGCCCGCGGTCACCACACTCTTGCCCGCGTCCGAGGTCGTCCCGGCGACCAGCAGTGCGTTGCTCATGCCCTTCCCCTCCACCGTGTCGTCAGCAAGCGCAGCGCGACGTGCCCCGCGACCGTCGTACCCAGGGCCAGCGCGCCCACCCGCCGGGAGAGCACGCAGGCCCGCTCGATGTCGTCCACCGTCACCGGGCGCAACTCCGCGCCCAGCACCGGCCGGTGCTCCACCCGCTCCCCGTACTGGAGGGTCCCGCCCAGCCGGACGCCCACCGCGCCCGCGAAGGCCGCCTCCGCCTGGCCCGCGTTCGGGCTCGGGTGCGCCGAACCGTCCCGCCGCCAGACCCGCCAGGCCGTTTTCGGCTGCGGCGCGGCGGCCACCGTGAGCAGCGCCGTCAGCCGGGCGCCCGGCCAGCCCGCCACGTCGTCGAGCCGGGCCGAGGCCCAGCCGAACCGGGCGTACCGCGGCGAGCGGTGGCCGACCATCGCGTCCAGCGTGTTCACCGCGCGGAACGCCAGCAGCCCCGGCGTGCCCGCCAGCGTGCCCCAGACCAGCGCGTTCACCACGGCGTCCGCCGTGTTCTCGGCCACCGACTCGACCACCGCGCGGGCGATCTGCGGCCCGTCCAGCGCGCTCGGATCCCGCCCGCACAGGTGCGGCAGCCGTTCCCGCGCGGCCGTCAGGTCGCCCGTGGCCAGCGACCGGCCGATGGTGCGCGCCTCCCGGGTCAGCGAGGTGCCGCCCAGCACCGTCCAGGTCGCGGCGGCCGCCAGCGCGGCCCGGCCCAGCGGACGCCGGCCCACCGTACGGTCCAGGGCCACCGCGCCGGCCGCGACCGCGCCCACGCACATCGCCGTGTACCCGGCGCCGGCCACCCGGTCGTCCTGCCACACCCGCCGCTCCAGCCGGGTCGCCGCGCCGCCGAAGACGGCCACCGGGTGGCCGCGCCGGGGGTCGGCGAAGCGGGCGTCCGCGGCGAAGCCCGCGGCGGCGCCGAGCGCGAACGCGGCGGCGCGGGTCAGCGGGCGCACGGCGGGTTCGGCGGAAGGCCGCGTCGGGTCCGGCGGGTCGGGGCAGCCTGCATCGCGTGCGTGTCCTCACTCAGGGTCCGCGCCCTGGATCGACGTACCGGGGGCGAGAGTCTCCTGGCTTCCGGGTCGGACGCACCCCCGGGCCTTCCAGCGGCTTCTGACGGTCCGCCGTGGCAATGTTCCGAGCGTGCTCCCCGGTGACAGTGGCGGGACCGCGCCGGACTCGCACCGGCTTCCTCTGCATGCCTCCGTTTGGCCCCAGGATCCCATCACGCGGCCGAACCGGGAGTCAACCGAGGTCACGGAGGGGTTGGTCACACCTCGGAGCCCTGTCGCCGGTGCCGTTCTCGCCCGCCCGAGGCCCGCCCCGCCCGACGCCCCGCCCGCCCGAGGCCCGCCCCGCCCGACGCCCCGCCCGCCTGACGCCCGCCCTGCCCGACGCCCCGCCGTACCCCGGACGGCCCAGCCCGGTGGCCGCCCGCGCGGCCCCCCGGTGAACTGGTGCCCGAACACCGTCCGAGCAGCGCCCGGACACCGCCCGGACACCGTCCGGTCCAAGACCAGCCAAGACCAGCAGAGCGGGGAGCGATATGCGTTGGGGAACCGCGGCCGTCGTGGCGGCCGCCGTCGTCGGCGCCGGGGCCGCCGTCCTGGTGATCGGCCGTCGGGCCTCCGAACGGCTGGTCCACCCGGCGAGCGCCGTCCGGGAGTCGGGCCCCGTCCTGGTGCGGAGCCTCGCCGCGGGCCGGATCACCTTCAACCGCCGCCCCGAGAGCCTGCGCCCCGGCCGATGGGCCGTGGAGTGGGACGACCACGGCCACGCCGTCGTCGAGGACGTCCTGCACAGCGACGAGAACGGTGTCACCCGCCGCCTCGTCCGCGCCGACCGGGGCACCCTCACTCCCGGCACCGAGGTCCGCTTCACCCCCCGCGTCCACCTCGGCGACCCCACGGAGGCGCTCGGCCTCCCCTTCACCGACATCGCCGCCGACGGCGAACTCGGCGCGCTCCCCGCCTGGCGCCTCGACGGCAAACGCGGCACCTGGGTGATCCTCGTCCACGGCCCCGGCGCCGACCGGCAGCAGACCCTCCCGGTCCTCCCCGTCCTCGACCGCCTCGCCCTGCCCGCCCTCGCCGTCACCTACCGGGGCGACCAGGGCGCCCCCGCCTCGCCGGACGGGCTCGGCCACTTCGGCGAGACCGAGTGGCGCGACGTCGAGTCGGCGGTCCGGCTCGCCCTCGACAGCGGCGCCGGCCGGGTCATCCTGTACGGCTGGTCCCTCGGCGCCACTATGGCCCTCCAGACGGCCTCCCGCTCCGCCTGGGCCCATGCCATCAGCGGCCTCGTCCTGGACTCGCCGGTCCTCGACCTGCCCGCCACCGCCCGCCGCGGCGCCGCCCGGGCCGGCTACACCGGCGCCGCCGCCGAGCTCGGCGCCCTCGCCGCCGAGGGCCGCACCGGCGTCGACCTCGCCGACTTCAGCCGCATCGCCGAGGGCGCCGACCTGCGTGTCCCCACCCTCCTCCTGCACAGCCCCGACGATCAGGTCGCCCCGTTCCGCGCCGCCGAGCGCCTCGCTGCCGCCCGCCCCGGCGTGGTCAGCCTCCGGCCTTTCCCGGGCGCCGACCACGCCACCCTCTGGAACTCGGCCCCCACCCACTACACCGAACTCCTCCGCCGCTGGCTCACCCCCCTTCTCTGAACCCAGCCCCCCCCGCACGAGAAGTCACACCGACAGGGCCTCTGTACGAAACCCGGACCTCACCCGTCAGCCACGGAGTGTGACCGGTCGGGCGGGTAGCGCGACCGCCGCCGCAAGGGTTGAGCCGGGATGGCATGCCCCCGCCACCTGTTTCCGGCCAGGCGGTTTGCCTCTGTTGCCCGATTGTTGCCCGATCTTGGGGAGGCGCCGTCGACGGCCGCCCGTCCGTACAGCCAACCGGATGTGACAGAAGGCCGGTACAAGGGGAAGACTGCTCGACGTGACGTCTCGGAATCCGCGCGACCGTGATGCCCCGCTCCCTCCGACGATCGGTACTGGTGCGACGGTGACCCGTCTCCCCGGTACGGCCCACCGGCCCGCCGCCGGCAAGCCGGGCGGGGCCGGGGTACCCCGCCGACGAGGGCCCGCTGCGGCGCCCGGTCGGGGGAGGGTTCCCGTACCGGAGGGCTTCCCCGCGCCGGCCGAGCTGGCGCCGCTGGCCCGCCGGATGCTGGTGGACGCCGTCCGGATCGCCCGCTGGGCGGGGGACCTGGAAGAGGTCGACAAGCGGGGCGAGCTGCTGCCCGACGACGCCCGTGCGGCGGGTCGGGCGCTGGCCATGACGGTCGGCGCCGCCGCCAAGGCGTGGGGGCAGGCACTGCTGGTCGGCCTGGTGGAGGCCAGGGACGGCGGTGCGGTCCCGGGCTGGCGCCTGCACGCCTGGGAGCACGACGACGAGGCGGTGGTCCGCGGCTGGTCGGCGCTGTTCGACGCCTGGACGCTGCTGGCCCCGGTGCCGCCGGCCGCCCTGCGGGGCGTGTTCGCGGTGCTGGCCGGCCAGGCGGTGGACCAGGCGCCTCAGTTGCTGTCGTTCCTGCACCTGGTGGCCGGTCCGGTGTCGGACGGCGAACTGCTGGAGCTGCTGCGCCGGGGTCTGGACGAGCGCCGGGTGGGTGGCACGGACGGTTCGGGCCTGTCGCCCGTGCCGCACGCCGCCTCGGCGGTGTCGGCGGTCCGCGGCACGTGCCGGGAGCCGCAGATCGACACCCCGCCGTCGCCGGCGGACGTGGCCGCGGTCCTGGACTGGATGCTGGACGGCCTGGCGGCCGTCGGGGCCGTGGTCCGCAGGGACGAGGCCGCCGAGCTGTCGCCGCTGGGCCACTGGGCGGTGCGGGCGAAGCTGGAGGAGATCTGCACGGTCGCGCAGACCGCGGCCGGGCACATCGAGCAGAGCGCCTTCGAGCTGCTGAACGCCTGCGCGGACTATTCGCCGGGCCCGGCGCGGGCCGAGTTCCGCGCCTGGGTGGCGGCCCGTCCGGCCGATCGGGCGGTGGCGGAGCTGCTGGACGCGGCGCAGGGGGACGACGCGCTGGTGCGCGGGCTGGCCTTCGAGGCGCTGCGGGTGGCCGGCGGCCCGGCGGAGCAGGCGGTGCGGGGGTCGGTGGACGAGCCGGTGCTGCGCCCGTACGCGCTGCTGTGGCTGGCGGAGCGCTCGGACGAGGGGGTTTCGCCGGCGGACGTGCTGGGGGCGGAGGACGCGGCCTGGCTGTGGGTGGACACGGCGGCGGCGGTGCTGGACCACGGCGAGACGGAGCTGCTGGTGGGCCACGTCGAGGGCGCCGCGGCGGGCGATCCGGTGCGGCTGTTCGCCCGGGCCCGGCAGTCGGGGCACCCGCGGGCGGCCTCGGTGCTGTCGGCGGTCTCGAGCGTGCATCCGGATCCGGGCGTGGCGCGGGCGGCCCGCCGCTCGGCGTTCAGCGTGCACACCGGCGGTGCCTAGCGGCGCCCGTCGACGCCTAGCAGCGCCCGCCGAAGAGCGGGCACGACGAAGAGGGGCCCGGATCCGACTGGATCCGGGCCCCTCTCGCGTACGGGAACGACTAGCCGAGGCGGGACTCCGCCCGCCTGGCGCGGACGTCGCCGACCTTCTGTCCGACCTTGCGCCGGATGACCAGCAGTGGGGCCATCGCGGCGAGCGTGATCTGGGCGAAGGCGCCGACGTGCATCAGGGCGTCGCCACCGGGCAGGCCGGTCGCCCAGGCCGCGAGGCAGCCGATGGAGACGACGATCCAGCACAGCGTGGCGGTGGCCAGCAGCCCCTGGGGCTTGGGGTACTCGATCCGGCTGACCATGAGGTACGCGGCGCCGAAGATGGCGAGCAGACCGGGCAGGAACGGCGGGTCGAGCAGCACGATGGCGATCACCGTCATCGCGCCCATCGGGCAGGGCATGCCCTGGAACACCCCGGGTCGCATCTTGACGGCGGAGAAGCGGGCGAGCCGCAGGACGACCGCGAGCAGGACGGTGATCGCGATGAGCGCCGAGAGCTTGCTGTTGGAGCCCTGCGAGACCATGCCCCAGACGGCGACGAAGTAGGCCGGCGCGATGCCGAAGCTGATCAGGTCGGCCAGGTTGTCCAGTTCCGCTCCGAGGGCGGAGGAGCGGAGCTTGCGCGCCACCAGCCCGTCGAAGAGGTCGCACATGGAGCCGATGAGCAGCAGCGTGACCGCGGTGGCGGCGCTGTGCCGGTCGGGTGCGGCGTCCGGGTTGGTGATGTGCGGGACGAGGACCCCGGTGGTGATCGAGTAGATCGCCAGGAAGCCGCAGACGGCGTTCCCCAGGGTCAGGAAGTCGGCGGTGGACAGGTGCTGGGGAGAGCGTGGGGCGCGCAGCTCGCGGTCGCGCGCCCAGCGGCGACGGCGCAGGGCCGTCTCCTCGTCGTCCAGGCCGACGATTGTCTCAGGATCAGTCACGGTCAAGGCGCGTCACCCCGGCTGTGGTCTTCTGGCCGACCTCGACGCCGACCTCGACGCCGGCCGGCAGGTAGGTGTCGACCCGGGAGCCGAACCGGATCAGACCGATCCGGTCGCCCTGCTCGACCTTGGTACCGGCGGCGATGTACGGCACGATGCGACGGGCCACGGCCCCCGCGATCTGCACCATCTCGATGTCGCCGAGCTCGGTGTCGAAGTGCCAGACGACCCGCTCGTTCTGGTCGCTGTCCTTGTTGAACGCGGGGACGAAGCCGCCCGCGACGTGCTCGACCGACGTCACCGTGCCGGGCAGGGGCGCGCGGTTGACGTGGACGTTGAGCGGGCTCATGAAGATCGCGACCCGGGTGCGGCCGTCCGGCCAGGCGTCGATGCTCTGCACCACGCCGTCGGCGGGGGAGATCACTCTGCCCGCGCCGATCTCACGCTCGGGGTCGCGGAAGAACCACAGCATGCCCGCGCTGAGCGCACAGGCGGGTACCGCTGCCAGGGCCCACTTGCCGCTGCGCCGGGTGAGGGCGGTGGTCACGGCGGCCGTGGCGAGGGTGGGGACGAACCAGGGGGTGGCTCCGCGCGCGATGGTCACGCGGGGTCGCCGACCGGCCGTCGTGGCTGCGAGGGCATCGCGGTCCGTGACGGAGGTGTGAGGGGACGGGCTGATGGGCATCGAAGACCTTTGTCGCGGGGGATCATGGCCGCTGGACGGGGGCCACCGCGGGATCGGGTAATAGAGGGACGGCTTGCTGTCCCGGTGGATGCTATCGGGAGCACACGGTGGGTGGGCAACCCGCCTGCTCGTTCACGTGTCCGGTGGAAGCGCGTGTGCGCGTCCCACCTCTACGACCGTAGCTCGCCCCGGTCCGGTTCCCAAGGGACCGGACGGGGCTGGTGACACTTGTCTCAACAGGCCCGTCGGCGGAACCCGGTGGGCGGAACGGGCCGTTCGCGGTCCGCCGGGGGCGCGGGACACGGCCTGTCGAGGGTGTGCGGAAGCGGCCGCGGGGCGTGTCGTTGCAGCTGTACGCCCTGCGGCCGCTCCCGGAGGGCCGTGCCGGACCCAGGCGGACCAGGCCGGGGTCGTGATGGGCACGGCGGGTGGCCGGGACGGGCCCGCACGCCCGTCGACCGGCGGTTCGGAAGGGGTCGTCCAGCCGGCCCGGAGCGCCCCGGGGGCCGCTCGTCGAGCCGGGGTGGCCCGGTGCTCACTCCGCGATCCGGTACTCCTCCAGGAGCCGGCGTCCGACGATCATCTTCTGGATCTCCGCAGTTCCTTCACCGATGAGCAGCATCGGGGCCTCGCGGTAGAGCCGTTCGATCTCGTACTCCTTGGAGAAGCCGTAGCCGCCGTGGATGCGGAAGGCGTCCTCGACGACCTCCTTGCAGTACTCGGAGGCGAGGTACTTGGCCATGCCGGCTTCGAGGTCGTTGCGCTCGCCGCCGTCCTTCTTGCGGGCGGCCATGACCATCATCTGGTGGGCGGCCTCGACCTTGGTGGCCATCTCGGCGAGCTTGAACTGGATGGCCTGGTGCTCGGCGATCTTCTTGCCGAAGGTGGAGCGCTGCTGGGCGTAGGAGATGCCGAGTTCGAAGGCGCGGCGGGCGACGCCGCAGCCGCGGGCGGCGACGTTGACGCGGCCGACCTCGACGCCGTCCATCATCTGGTAGAAGCCGCGCCCGGGGACGCCGCCGAGGATGCGGTCGGCCGGGATCCGGACGTCCTGGAGGACCAGTTCGGTGGTGTCGACGCCCTTGTAGCCCATCTTCTCGATCTTCCCGGGCACGGTGAGGCCGGGGACGGTCGGGTTCGGGCCGAATCCGGGGGTCTTCTCGATCAGGAAGGTGGTCATGTTCTTGTACGGGGTGCTGCCGCCCTCGTCGGTCTTGCACAGGACCGCGACGAGGGTGGAGGTGCCGCCGTTGGTGAGCCACATCTTCTGGCCGTTGAGGACGTAGAACTCCCCGTCCTTGACGCCCTTGGTGGAGATGGCCGAAACGTCGGAGCCGAGGCCGGGCTCGGACATCGAGAACGCGCCGCGGATTTCCCCGGCGGCCATCTTCGGCAGGAAGTGGTCCTTCTGTTCCTGGGTACCGTGGGCGTTGATCATGTGCGCCACGATGAAGTGGGTGTTGACGATGCCGGACACGCTCATCCAGCCGCGGGCGATCTCCTCGACCACCAGGGCGTAGGTGAGCAGCGACTCGCCGAGGCCGCCGTACTCCTCGGGGATGGTGAGGCCGAAGAGGCCGAGCTGCTTCATCCCCTCGACGATGGCGGTCGGGTACTCGTCCTTGTGTTCCAGCTCGGTCGCGACCGGAATGATCTCCTTGTCGACGAAATCCCGCACGGTGGCGAGGATGTCCCGCTGGATCTCGGTGAGGCCGTCGGTCTGTGCCAGGCGTCCCATCGTGCGGCTCCGAAAGGTTTGAGGGGGCGGGGGGGGGGGGATTGCCGGGGGCCCTGCCGGCGTGGCTGCGGCAGCAGGGCCCCCGTTCCGGGTGGGGGTCGGCCGATGACGGCGGCCGGCCCCTCCGGGGTCTGGGGAGATCCGGGGTCCCAGGAAAGGGGTCCTAGGAAAGGGGAGTCGGGCGGCCGGGCTGCTCGCCGCCGCGCTCCTTGATGTACGTCTCGGTCGGCACCATCACCTTGCGGCGGAAGATGCAGACGACCGTGCCGTCCTGCTTGTACCCCTTGGTCTCGACGTACACGATGCCGCGGTCGTCCTTGGACTTGGACGGCCACTTGTCGAGGACGGTGGTCTCGCCGTAGAGGGTGTCGCCGTGGAAGGTCGGCGCGACGTGCCGCAGCGACTCGATCTCCAGGTTGGCGATGGCCTTGCCGGAGACATCCGGGACGGACATTCCCAGCAGCAGCGAGTAGATGTAGTTGCCCACCACCACGTTCCTGCCGAAGTCCGTCGTCCGCTCGGCGTAGTTGGTGTCCAGGTGGAGCGGGTGGTGGTTCATGGTGAGCAGGCAGAAGAGGTGGTCGTCGTACTCGGTGACGGTCTTGCCGGGCCAGTGCTTGTAGACCGCGCCGACCTCGAACTCCTCGTAGGTGCGTCCGAACTGCATCGCGGCGGGCCTCAGCTTTCCGGGATCTCGAACTTGGTGGTGCGCTCCAGGCCGGCGGCCCGGCCCTTGCCGGCGATGACCAGGGCCATCTTGCGGCTGGCCTCGTCGATCATCTCGTCGCCGAGCATCGCGGAGCCCTTGGCGCCGCCCGCCTCGGAGGTGCACCAGTCGTAGGCGTCGAGGATCAGCTCGGCGTGGTCGTAGTCCTCCTGGGAGGGCGAGAAGATCTCGTTCGCGGCGCCGACCTGGTCGGGGTGGAGCACCCACTTGCCGTCGAAGCCGAGGGCGGCGGCGCGCCGGGCGACCTCGCGGTAGCCCTCCTGGTTGCGGATCTGCAGGTACGGGCCGTCGATGGCCTGGAGGTCGTTGGCGCGGGCGGCCATCAGGATGCGCATCAGGATGTAGTGGTAGGCGTCGGCCGGGTAGCCGGCCGGCTGCTCGCCGACCACCAGGGACTTCATGTTGATGGAGGCCATGAAGTCGGCGGGGCCGAAGATGATGGTCTCCAGCCGGGGCGAGGCCTCGGCGATGGCGTCGACGTTGACCAGGCCCTTGGCGTTCTCGATCTGCGCCTCGATGCCGATCCGGCCGACCTCGAAGCCCATGGTCTTCTCGATCTGGGTGAGCAGCAGGTCGAGCGCCTTGACCTGCTCGGCGTCCTGGACCTTGGGCAGCATGATGCAGTCGAGGTTGGGGCCGGCGCCCTCGACGACGGTGATCACGTCGCGGTAGGTCCAGTGGGTGGTCCAGTCGTTGACCCGGACGACGCGGGTCTTGCCGCCCCAGTCGCCGTTGTTGAGCGCGTCGACGATGTGGTGGCGGGCGCCCTCCTTGGCCAGGGGGGCGCAGGCGTCCTCCAGGTCGAGGAAGACCTGGTCGGCGGGGAGGCCCTGGGCCTTCTCCAGGAAGCGCGGGTTGCTGCCGGGCACGGCGAGGCAGGAGCGGCGCGGGCGCAGACGGTTGACGGTAGCCATGAGGGTGGGTCGGTTCCTTCCCAGTGGTCAGCTGGTGGGCGCGGGTGCGGGCGTCCAGGGCTGGAGCTTGTTGGCGAGCCGGATCTCGTCCACGATCCGGCCGATGATGGTGGTGATGCCGAAGTCCTTCGGGGTGAACACGGCGGCGACGCCGGCGGCCTTGAGGGCCTCGCCGTCCGCTGCCGGGATGATGCCACCCACGATCACCGGGACATCCTGCACCCCGGCCCGGCGTAGCCGGCGCAGGACGTCGGGCACCAGCTCGCAGTGGGCGCCGGAGAGGATCGACAGGCCCACGCAGTGCACGTCCTCCGCGACGGCGGCGGAGACGATCTGCTCGGGGGTCAGCCGGATGCCCTGGTAGACCACCTCGAACCCGGCGTCGCGGGCCCGGACGGCGATCTGCTCGGCGCCGTTGGAGTGTCCGTCCAGGCCGGGCTTGCCGACCAGCAGGCGCAGTTTGCCGGAGCCCAGTTCCTCGGCGGTGGCGGCGACGGCGGCGCGCACCGCGGCCAGTTCCCCGCCGGGTTCGGCGGCCACCGCGACCGGGGCGCCGCCGACGCCGGTGGGCGCGCGGTACTCGCCGAAGACCTCGCGCAGGGCGAAGGCCCACTCGCCGGTGGTGACGCCGGCCCGGGCGCAGGCGAGCGTGGCCGGCACCAGGTTGGCGTCGGTGGCCGCGGTGGCCTTGAGCTCGGCCAGCGCGGTCTGGACGGCGGCCTCGTCGCGCTGTCCGCGCCAGGCCTCCAGGGCGGCGAGCACGGACTGCTCGGAGGCCGGGTCGACGACCATGATGGCGGTGTCGAGGTCGGCCGTGAGCGGGCTCTCCTCGGTGGTGTCGAAGCAGTTGACGCCGACGATCTTGTCCTCGCCGGACTCGATCCGGGCCCGCCGGGCGGCGTGCGAGGAGACCAGGTTGGACTTCAGGTAGCCGGACTCCACGGCGGGAATGACCCCGCCCATCGCCAGCACCTTGGCGATCTCCGCCTCGGCGCCGGCCAGCAGGTCGGCGGTCTTGGCCTCGATCACCTCGGAGCCGTTGAAGAGGTCGCCGTACTCCAGCAGGTCCGACTCGTAGGCCAGCACCTGCTGGATCCGCAGCGACCACTGCTGGTCCCAGGGCCGGGGCAGGCCCAGCGCCTCGTTCCAGGCGGGCAGTTGGACGGCGCGGGCGCGGGCGTCCTTGGAGAGGGTGACGGCCAGCATCTCCAGGACGATCCGCTGGACGTTGTTCTCCGGCTGGGCCTCGGTCAGGCCGAGCGAGTTGACCTGGACGCCGTAGCGGAAGCGGCGCTGCTTCGGGTCCTGGACGCCGTAGCGCTCCAGCGTGACCTTCTCCCACAGCTGGGCGAAGGCGCGCATCTTGCACATCTCCTCGACGAAGCGCACGCCGGCGTTGACGAAGAAGGAGATCCGGGCGACCACCTCGCCCATCCGCTCGGCCGGCACCTGGCCGGAGTCGCGGACGGCGTCGAGCACCGAGATGGCGGTGCACATCGCGTAGGCGATCTCCTGGACGGGCGTGGCCCCGGCCTCCTGCAGGTGGTAGCTGCAGATGTTGATCGGGTTCCACTTGGGGATGCGGCCGACGGTGTAGGCGATCATGTCGGTGATCAGGCGCACCGAGGGGCCGGGCGGGAAGACGTGCGTCCCGCGCGACAGGTACTCCTTGACGATGTCGTTCTGGGTGGTGCCGGTGAGCTTGGCGATGTCGGCGCCCTGCTCCTCGGCGACCACCTGGTAGAGCGCCAGCAGCCACATCGCGGTGGCGTTGATCGTCATGGAGGTGTTGGTCTGTTCGAGCGGGATGCCGTCGAACAGGGTGCGCATGTCGCCGACGTGGCCGACCGGGACGCCGACCCGGCCCACCTCGCCGCGGGCGAGGAGGTGGTCGGAGTCGTAGCCGGTCTGGGTCGGCAGGTCGAAGGCGACGGACAGGCCCGTCTGGCCCTTCGCCAGGTTCCGCCGGTAGAGCGCGTTGGAGTCGCTCGCGGTGGAGTGCCCGGCGTAGGTGCGCATCAGCCAGGGGCGGTCGCGCTCGTGCTGATCGGTCATCGGATCTGCCTCAGACGTTCCGGAAGCGGTTGATCGCCGGCAGGTGCAGCTCGCGCAGCGCGTGGTCGCGCACGCCCAGGCCCTCCTCCGGCGCCAGGCAGAGCACGCCGACCTTGCCCTGGTGCTTGTTGTGGTGCACGTCGAGGGCGGCCTGGCCGGTCTCCTCCAGGGAGTAGACCTTGGACAGGGTCGGGTGGATCTTGCCCTTGGCGATCAGGCGGTTGGCCTCGAAGGCCTCGCGGTAGTTGGCGAAGTGCGAGCCGACGATGCGCTTGAGCGACATCCACAGGTAGCGGTTGTCGTACTGGTGCATGAAGCCGGAGGTGGAGGCACAGGTGACGATGGTGCCGCCCTTGCGGGTGACGTACACCGAGGCGCCGAAGGTCTCCCGGCCCGGGTGCTCGAAGACGATGTCGACGTCCTCGCCGCCGGTGAACTCGCGGATCTTCGCGCCCAGGCGCTTCCACTCGCGCGGGTCCTGGGTGTGCTCGTCCTTCCAGAACTTGTAGCCCTCGGCGGAGCGGTCGATGATCGCCTCGGCGCCCATGGCGCGGCAGATCCCGGCCTTCTGGTCGTTGGAGACCACGCAGATCGGGGTGGCGCCGCCGGCCAGCGCGTACTGGGTGGCGTACGAGCCGAGGCCGCCGCTGGCGCCCCAGATCAGCACGTTGTCGCCCTGCTTCATGCCGGCGCCGTTGCGCGAGACCAGCTGGCGGTACGCGGTGGAGTTGACCAGGCCGGGGGAGGCGGCCTCCTCCCAGGTGAGGTGCTTGGGCTTGGGCAGCAGCTGGTTGGTCTTCACCAGGGCGATCTGGGCCAGCCCGCCGAAGTTGGTCTCGAAGCCCCAGATGCGCTGCTCCGGGTCCATCATCGTGTCGTTGTGGCCGTCCGGGGACTCCAGCTCGACGGAGAGGCAGTGCGCGACGACCTCGTCGCCGGGCTTCCAGGCGTTGACGCCGGCGCCGGTGCGCAGCACCACGCCCGCGAGGTCGGAGCCGAGGACGTGGTACGGCAGGTCGTGGCGCTTGGTGAGCGGCGACAGCCGGCCGTAGCGCTCCAGGAAGGAGAAGGTGGAGACCGGCTCGAAGATCGAGCTCCAGACGGTGTTGTAGTTCACCGCGCTGGCCATGACGGCGACCAGGGCCTCGCCGGGGCCCAGCTCGGGCAGGGCGACCTCGTCGAGGTGAAGGGACTTGCGGGGGTCCTTGTCGCGGCTGTCGAGGCCCGCGAACAGCTGCTCCTCGTCCTTGTGGAGCGTCACCGCTCGGTAGGACTCGGGAAGCTTGACGGCGGCGAAGTCCTCCGACGTGGCGTCGTTGCTGAGGATCGCGTCGAGGATTTCCTGCATGGCTGCCTCCGAAGGCGTACCTGTGTGAGGGCACAGGGCGTCTGGGGTAGCCGGGAGCGGACACCGGCTTCGCTGAGGTGGGTGGTGGGTGGTCGGGCTGGGCGCCCGGGGTGGACCGGGTCGAACGCGCACTGCTCCCGGGGTGTGGGAACGCCGGACGACGGCGCGCCGAGGTGGGGAGCCGCGGCGCCGCGACTGGTGAGTAACAAGGTAGTGGCACCCTGTGCCACTCGTAAAGACACCGGGTGTCACGAATTCCGGCGCCCTGGAGCGGCCCTCGAACGCGCTGCGGCGGACGCCGAAAGGGCCCGCGCCGACTGCTCGACGCGGGCCCTCGATATCGCTCTGACCTGGCTAGATGGTGACCTCAGGACTCCCTGGCGCCACTCAGCGCGGCCCGGATGCTGTCCACCACCACGTCCAGCGGAGCGTCCGTCCGGGCGACTGTGATGAGCACCTCACCTCCAGGGCTGGCACTCAGTGCGCTCTCGGCCAGCACGTCACCGGGAGCCCCATTGGCACCCGGTGCCACCAGGGAGCCGCGGCGTCTGGCACCCGGCGTGCTGGCGGCCCAGAAGGTCCGCCGGATCACCTCGAAGGAGTGGTCCAGCTGCGCCTCCACGTCCCCGCGCCCGCCGGCCCGCAGCCAGCGCCGCAGCACGTGGTTGTGCGCCGCGACGACCGCCGCCGCCGACACCTCGGCCAGCATCGAGTCGTCCTCGCCGCCGCGCTGCCAGCCCGACGGGATGGACTCGCCGGTGTCGAAGCGGCCCAGCAGGTACCGGGTGAACAGCCGCTCGTACCGGGCCACCACGGCGATCTCCCGCTCGCGCAGCGCCGGGACCTGACGGATCAGCTGGTACCGCGCGACCGACACCCCCGGCGTCGAGGCGTACATCCGCAGCACCTCCTTGATGCCGCGGCAGACCACGTCCAGCGGGTGCTCCTCCGGCTCGGCGCTGGCCAGCAGGTCGGCCACCCGGACGAGGGTGTCGTCGTGGTCCGGGAAGATCGCCTCCTCCTTCGACCGGAAGTACCGGAAGAAGGTCCGCCGGGCCACCCCGGCGGCGGCCGCGATCTGGTCGACCGTGGTCTCCTCGTAGCCCTGCGAGGAGAACAGCTCCATCGCGGCGGTGGCCAGGTCCTGACGCATCTGCTGGCGCTGCGCCGCCGCCCGGCGGCTGCCCGGCCCCCCTTCCGGCCCGGTGCCCCCGGTCGAGGGGGTCGTCCGGTCGGCGCCGCGCGGTCCGGCGGAGTGCTGCGGGGTGGCTGACTGAACCCGATCCATGTCCGGAACGCTACACGGCCCCGGCGGTTCGGCCGCGGCCCTTCCCCGACGGACCGGTGCGACCGGGCCGGTGACGGCCGGTCTGGGCCAGCGCGCGGACACCGTCCCCGGGCTCCAGCCCGGTCTGACCGGGCCCGACCCGGCCGCGGACGGCCCGGCCCCGGGCGGCGCCGCCTCGCGCGCGGCGGCGCCCCCGGCAGCTGGCGTGGTCACCGGCGCGCGTGGTCGCGGAAGCCGCGGCCGGTCTTGCGGCCCAGGCAGCCGGCGGCGACCAGGTGCTCCAGCAGCGGTGCGGCCGCCAGGCCCGGCTCGCGGAACTCCTGGTGCAGCACCTGCTCGATGGTCAGCGAGACGTCCAGGCCGACCACGTCCAACAGCTCGAACGGGCCCATCGGGTAGCCGCAGCCCAGCTTCATCGCGGTGTCGATGTCGTCCACCGTCGCGTAGTGCTCCTGGAGCATCCGCACCG
The DNA here is from genome assembly GCF_042677305.1 of Kitasatospora sp. NPDC127121. Lineage (NCBI taxonomy): Bacteria > Bacillati > Actinomycetota > Actinomycetes > Kitasatosporales > Streptomycetaceae > Kitasatospora > Kitasatospora sp. NPDC127121. The sequence continues at coordinate 101,071 of NZ_JBHXTQ010000006.1, forward strand.
CGTCGTTCAGGTAGGGAAAGAGCAGCGCGTTGACGATGAAGCCGGCCCGGTCGCCGCACTCCACCGGGTGCTTGCGGACCGCGGCGGTCAGCTCCAGCACGGTCGCGGTGACGTCCGGAGCGGTCAGCACGGTGGAGACCACCTCGACCAGCTTCATGGCCGGCGCCGGGTTGAAGAAGTGCATGCCGATCACGTCCTGCGGCCGCGAGGTGGCGGTCGCGCAGCTGATCACCGGCAGCGAGGAGGTGGTGGTGGCGAGCACCGCGCCCGGCCTGACGATCTTGTCCAGGGCGGCGAACAGCTCGCGCTTGACCGTCAGGTCCTCGGCCACCGCCTCGATCACCAGGTCCACGTCGGCCAGTTCGGCGTACTGGCCGACCGGGGTGACCAGCGCCAGCGCGGCGTCCCGCGCCTGCGCGCTCAGCCGGCCCCGGTCGACCGCGCGCGCCAGCGACTTCGCCAGCTGCGCCTTGGCCCGGTCGGCCTTCTCCTGGCTGCGGGCGGCCAGCAGCACCGGGCGGCCGGCCTTGGCGAAGACCTCGGCGATGCCGGTCGCCATGGTGCCCGAGCCGCAGACGCCGACCGTGCGGACCTCCCGGCCCGCCACCGCGGCCCGCGCCGGGCCGGTCGCCGCGTCCACGGCCCTGGACGAGCCGGGCGCCTCGTAGGTGTAGAAGCCGCGGCCGGACTTGCGGCCCAGCAGCCCGGCCGCGACCAGCTGGCCGAGGATCGGGGCGGGCGCGTGCAGGCGGTCCCGGGACTGCTCGTACATCGCCTCCAGGACGGTCCGCGCGGTGTCCACGCCGATCAGGTCGAGCAACGCCAGCGGGCCCATCGGCAGCCCGCAGCCGAGCCGCATCGCGGCGTCGATGTCCTCCCGGGAGGCGTACTTGGACTCGTACATCGCGGCGGCCTGGTTCAGGTACGCGAACAGCAGGCCGTTGACCACGAAGCCGGCCCGGTCGCCGGCCGCCACCGGCTCCTTGCCGAGGTCCCGGGCGAACGCGGCGGCGTCCTCGGCGACCTGCGGGGAGGTCAGCACCGTGCGGACCACCTCGACCAGCTTCATGCTGTGCACCGGGTTGAAGAAGTGCAGGCCCAGCACCCGCTCCGGGCGGGCGGTCGCGGCGGCGATCCGGGTCACCGAGAGCGCGGTGGTGCCGGTGGCCAGCACCGTCCCCGCCGGGCAGATCCGGTCCAGCTCGGCGAACAGCTCCCGCTTCAGCTCCAGCTGCTCGGGCACCTCCTCGATCACCAGCTCGGCCCCGGCGGCGGCCGACAGCTCGTGGCCGACCGAGATCAGCGCCAGCAGCGCGGTGCGCTCCCCGGCGGTGATCCGCTCCCGGTCGACCGCGTGCGCGGTCGCCTCCTCGATCCGGGCCAGTGCCCGGGCGGCAGAGTCCTCGGTGGCCTCGATGCCGATCACCCGGCGGCCGCTCCTGGCGACGGCCACCGCGACACCGGCACCCATCGTGCCGAGGCCGACGACGGCGACCGTGGAAAAGGGACGCTCCATCTGTCCTGACTCCTAGTCCTGAAGGGCCCGCGCACGCCCCGGCGGGCAGGCCGCCGCGCCCGCGCGTGCGGCGGGGGCGGCCGCCGCCGGGGGAGGGTCCGCGCGCGGGGCTGGGGAGATGACGGGTTCCGGCACACGGCCCCGGCGGCCGGTCCGCTCCGGCCGAACTGAGGGGTGTGCCGTGGTGCTCAGGCGCTCAAGGGTGAAAGGAAGCGGCTCTGATACGAGGAAGGAGACCCGGCCCGCCGCGGTTCGCGGCGCCGGCCGGTGAATGACGCACCGCGCGCCCGCCGTGGACACGGCGACCGCAGGCCCCCGCCGGTGCGGCTCCCGTAGCCCGGCGGTGGTGCGTCCGGCCACTGTAGCGAAGCTACCCGCGAGTAGGAAGGGGTGCGGGCGTCACAAAAGGCATCCGGACGGCGCGGCGGGGTCCGGTGGCGGCCCGAACGGGTGAACGGGCGGACGGACGTCCACCGGGACCACCCGATAGGGGAGTTACCCGGCCGCGGCGGGCGGGGCAGCATGGGGGCATGACCCTCGGAACCGCCGCCGGCCCCGCCGCGTCCGCCTCCGGCTCCACCGGCCCGGCCGGAGGCCTCGGCGGGCACCTCGCCGCCGTCACGCTGCCCCCGCGCGCCGCGCGCGTCGAACAGGCCGAGGCCGCCGTCGACCGGCTGCGCACCGCCGCCGTCGACGCGGTGGCCGTCACCTGGGTGGACAACGCGGGCATCACCCGGGTCAAGGCCGTCCCGCTGGGCGCCCTGGTGCACGCCGCGCAGTGGGGCGTCGGTACCGCACCCTGCTTCGACGTCTTCCTCGCCGACGACGGCATCACCACCAGCCCGAGCACCGGCGGCCCCACCGGGGACCTGCGGCTCTACCCCGACCTCGACCGGGTCGTCCCGCTGGCCGCCCAGCCCGGCTGGGCCTGGGCCCCGGGGGACCGGCACACCCAGGCCGGCACCCCGCACCCCGGCTGCCAGCGGCTGTTCGCCCGCCGGATGGAGGCCGCGGCCGCCGAGCGCGGGCTGACCCTGCGGGCCGGCATCGAGGTCGAGTGGGTGGTCGCCCTCGCCGGCGGCCCGCAGGACGAGCCGCAGTACCCGACGCACGGCCCCGCGTACGGGATGCACCGGCTCACCGACCTCACCGACTACCTGCGGGACGTCCTGCGCGCCCTCGGCGAGCAGGGGCTGACCGTCCTGCAGATCCACCCCGAGTACGCCCCGGGCCAGTTCGAGGTCTCGGTGGCCCCCGAGGGTCCGGTCGGCGCCGCCGACACCTCCGTCCTGGTCCGGCACACCGTGCGGGCCGTCTCCGCCCGGCACGGCCTGCGGGTCTCCTTCGCCCCCGTGGTCGAGCCCGGCGCGGTCGGCAACGGCGGGCACCTGCACCTGAGCCTCTGGCGGGACGGCCGCAACCTCGGCCACGGCGGCCCCGGCCCGCACGGCCTGGCCGCCGAGGCCGAGGGCTTCCTCGCCGGGGTGCTCGGCGCGCTGCCCGAACTCCTGGTGCTGGGCTGCTCCAGCCCCGCCGGCTACCTGCGGCTGGTGCCCTCGCACTGGGCCGGCGCCTACCAGTGCTGGGGCCTGGAGAACCGCGAGGCCGCGCTGCGCCTGGTGACGGGCTCCACGGGGGAGCGGGCCGACGCCGCCAACGCCGAGGTCAAGTGCTTCGACGCCAGCGCCAATCCGTACCTGGCGGTCGGCGCGGTGCTCGCCGCCGGTCTCGCCGGCCTCGACCAACACCGGGAGCTGCCAACGGAGTTCACCGGCGACCCGGCCGCCGCCGAGCCCGGCGCGGTGCCCCGGCTGCCGACCGGCCCGGCGCAGGCGCTGGCCGCGTACGAGCGCTCGGCGGTGCTGCGCGAGGCGCTCGGCGGGCCGCTGTACGAGGCGGTGCTGGCGGTGCGCCGGGCGGAGGGCGAGCAGTACGCCGCCGCCACCCCCGAGCAGTTGGTCGCCGCCACCCGCTGGCGGTACTGACCGGTGCACGCCGGGGCCCCGGCGGTGCCCGCGCTGGTCGACCACCACTGCCACAGCGTGGTGGCGGCCGACCTCGCCGACGACGCCCTGGCCGGGTTGCTCACCGAGTCCGACCGGCCGCCCGCGCCCGGCTGTTCGCCCTTCGACAGCGCGCTCGGCCTGGCCGTGCGGCGCTGGTGCCCGCCCGTCCTCGGCCTGCCCGCGCACGCCCCGGCCGCCGACTACCTGGCCCGGCGGCGGGAGCTGGGCGGCGCCGAGGCCACCCGCCGGCTGCTGGCCGCGGCCGGGCTGGACACCTGTCTGGTGGACACCGGGCTGACCGCCGCCGCGGGCCTTCCGCTGCTGCCGCTCGGCGAACTGGCCGCGGCCGCCGGGGCGGTGGTGCACGAGGTGGTCCGGCTGGAGTCGGTGGCCGAAACGGTGGCGGGCCAGGCCGAGTCCTGGCCGCAGGCCGTCGGGGAGGCGCTGGCGGCGGCCGCCGCGGATGCGGTCGCGGTCAAGTCGGTGCTCGCCTACCGGCACGGCCTGGCCGCCCCCGCCGAACGGCCCGCGCGGGCGGCCGTGGTGGCCGCGGCCGGCACCTGGCTGCGCGGCGGGCGGGGCCGGCTGGCCGATCCGGTGCTGCTGCACCACCTGCTCTGGACGGCCGTGGACGTCTGTGCCGGGCTGGGCCTGCCGCTCCAACTCCACACCGGCTTCGGCGATCCCGACCTCACCCTGCACCGGGCCGATCCGTCGCTGCTGACCGGTTTCGTGCGCGCCGCCGAGCCGAGCGGCGTCCCGCTGGTGCTGCTGCACTGCTACCCGTACCACCGCCAGGCCGGGTGGCTGGCCCAGGCCTTCCCGACGGTGTACACCGACCTCGGGCTGACCGCCTCCTACACCGGCCCGCGGGTGGCGGCGGTGCTGGGCGAGATGCTGGAACTGGCGCCGTTCGGCAAGCTGTTGTTCTCCACCGACGCGTACGGGCTGCCCGAGTTGTACCTGGTGGGCGCCGCCCAGTTCCGGTACGGACTGGGGGCGGTGCTGGCCGACTGGCAGGCGGGTGGCGCCTGTTCGGCGGCGGACGCGCAGCGGCTGGCCCGGTTGGTCGCCGCCGACAACGCCCGGACGCTGTACTCACTGCCCGGCGCACCGTAGCACGTCGACGGACCATCACTTTTTAACACTCTTCAATTCTGTTGACATGTTGGGCCTCCGGACTCCTCGGTTCCGATGTTGGCCAACATGTGACGATTAGATGACTACCTCTTGCGCTTATCAGCGAATATTCATTAGCGTCCCGATCATTCCAGGCGCACCTGCCACACCGCAGCTGCCGCATGACGACTCGGGAGGGCCAACCCCTATGAGAGTTCCTCGGATCAGCCGGACCCGGTTCGCGGCGGTGGGCCTCGTGCTCGCCACCGCCGGCGCCCTCGCGCTCCCGGCCGGCACCGCCGTCGCGGCCCCCTCGGCGGGCTCGACGACCGGTCCGCTGCTCAGTTACGTCGTCAACACCAAGGCCAACCACGGCCAGGTGCAGAAGGTCGAGAAGGCGATCACCGCCCTCGGCGGCTCGGTGGTGTACTCGTACGAGCAGATCGGCGTCGTCATCGCCCGCTCGGACGACACCGCGTTCGCGCAGAAGCTGCGCCAGGCCAAGGGCGTCGACTCCGTCGGTGCCAGCCGCACCAAGGGCATCACCGCCGCCGACCAGGCCAAGGCCGACGTCGCCGCCGAGCCCTCCGCCGCGCCCGCCGCCGGTCAGGAGCCGTACGAGGCCAACCAGTGGGACATGCGCCAGATCGGTGTCGACAAGGCGCACAAGCTCTCGCTCGGCAGCCGCAACGTCACCGTCGGCGTGCTGGACTCCGGCATCGACGCGACGCACGAGGACCTGGCCGCCAACGTGGACGCCTCGCAGTCGGTCTCCTGCATCGACGGCGGCAAGCCGAACACCGACTGGAAGTCCTGGCAGCCCACCACCAGCGACCACGGCACCCACGTGGCCGGCACGATCGGCGCCGCCAAGAACGGCAAGGGCGTCGTCGGCATCGCCCCGAACGTGAAGCTGGCCGCGGTCAAGGTCGTCGACGACGGCGGGTTCATCTACCCCGAGTACGCGATCTGCGGCTTCGTGTGGGCCGGTGAGCACCAGTTCAAGGTGACCAACAACAGCTACTACGTCGACCCGTGGATGTTCAACTGCCCGAACGACAAGGACCAGGCCGCGATCAGCGCCGCCGTCCGCAAGGCGGTCTCGTTCTCGCAGCGCAAGGGCGTCCTCAACGTCGCCGCGGCGGGCAACGAGAACATCGACCTGGCGCACAAGACCGTTGACGTCTCCAGCCCGGACGACACCACCAAGGTGACCCGCCCGGTCACCAACGACTGCCTGTCGCTGCCGACCGAGCTGCCCGGTGTCATCGCCGTCTCCTCGGTGGGCGTCAAGGGCGACAAGGCGTACTACTCCAGCTACGGCAAGGGCGTCGTGACCGTCGCCGCGCCGGGTGGCGACCGCCGCTACCAGCTCCCGGACACCCCGGACAAGGACGGTCGGATCCTCTCCACCATCCCGGGCAACAAGTACGGCTACATGCAGGGCACCTCGATGGCCACCCCGCACGTCGTCGGCGTGGTCGCGCTGCTCGCCAGCACCTTCCCGTGGGCCAACCCGGACGAGCTGACCGAGCTGCTCACCAACCAGGCGGAGTCGCACCCCTGCCCGACCGGCGAGTACAACCCGGGCGGCACCGGCGCGTACAAGGCCACCTGCGAGGGCGGCGCGGACGACAACGGCTTCTACGGCGCGGGCATCATCAACGCCGAGAAGGCGGTCCAGTGGTGGCGCTGACGCGCTGACCACGGCGACACCTGAACACTGAGTCGGGGAGCGGGCCCATCCGGGTCCGCTCCCCGGTCGTTTCCGGGCCACCCTGCCCGGCCCGCGCCCGGCCGACTTCCACGGGCGGGCCCCGGCCCACTCACTCGACGTGCTGGTCCCAGCCCGTCTCCACCGACGGCTTGCCGTGCAGGTCCGGGACTTCCTGGAGCCAGGCGGGCCGGCCGGCCCGCGTCCGGGCCTCCCGGCGGCGTTCGGCCTCGCGCAGCTGCTCGGGGGTGGCGAAGCCCTCCGGGAGCCACTGCGCGGAGAGCACCACCCGGGCGGCCAGGTGGGTCACGTAGGCGTGCCGGACGGCGGCCACCGAGTCGAAGCCGGGCTCGTCGGCCAGCCACTCGTCCGGGACGAGCGCCAGCACCTCCTCCAGCAGGCCGACGGTGACCAGCGGGCCGAGCTCCTCGTCGGCCAGCCGGACGTCCGGGGCCGCGCCGCCCAGCGCGTGCGCGCTGAGGTCGTAGCGCTTGCCGACCGACGCCTCGGCGGTGGCCCAGCGGTGGTGGAAGATCAGCGCGGCGCCGTTGTCGATCAGCCAGAGCCGTCCGTGCCAGACCACCAGGTTGGGGTTGTGGACGGTGCGGTCGACGTTGCCGGTGAGGGCGTCCAGCCAGACCACCCGCCCGGCCTCGGCGGAGTCCACCGGGATCATGCCCGGCCGGTAGTCCCGCGCGCCGGGCAGCAGGTCCATCCCGAGGTTGAGGCCGCCGCTGGCCTTGAGCATGTCCTGGATCTCGGTGTCGGGCTCGTCCGCGGCGACGGCCGGATCGAAGTCCACCAGCCGCAGCTCGGGGACGCGCAGGCCGAGCCGCCGGGCCAGCTCGCCGACGATCACCTCCGCGACCAGCGCCTTGCGGCCCTGCGCGGCGCCGGTGAACTTGACCACGTAGGTTCCCAGGTCGTCGGTCTCCACCACGCCGGGGACGGAGCCGCCGGACCGCAGCGGGTCGACGTAGCGCACTGCTGTCACCAGATCGAGCACACCGGCCACCCTATCCCGCCGCTCCGCCACCTCTGCGGGCCGTCCGGTAGGCCTGCGCCCCCGGCGCTGTGATTGGCTTGCCGGTGAGAATCGGAAGACCAAACGGACGAGGAGAGCAAGGCCATGGGACAGGTGCAGGCCACCACCGAGCGGGACTACGACGCCGCCCCCGAGCGGGTGTACGAGGCGCTGGCCGACTACCAGGTGACCCGCCCGAAGCTGCTGCCCCCGCAGTACAGCGAGTACGAGGTCCGGGTCGGCGGCACCGGCGCCGGCACCCAGGTGCACTGGAAGCTGCAGGCCACCGAGAAGCGCGTGCGGGACTGCCTGTTCACCGTCTCGGCGCCCTCGCCCGACCAGCTGGTGGAGAAGGACGCCAACTCCAGCATGGTGATCACCTGGACCGTCTCGGCGGCCGGCGAAGGCCGGTCGAAGGTCACCGTTTCGGCCACCTGGCAGGGCGCGAGCGGCATCGGCGGCTTCTTCGAGCGCACCTTCGCCCCGAAGGGCCTGAACCGGATCCACGACCAGGTGCTGGCCAACCTGGCCGCCGAGGTCCGCTGAGTCCGCGGAGTTCACCGAGTTTACTGGGTTCACCGGGTTCACCGGGTTCACCTTTCCGCGGAAATTCGCCCGGGAATTCGAGCGGCCCGTCCACCCGTACGAGCGGAAAGCCGTACGGGTGGACGGCCCGCCACCTGCGGGTGACGAGGGCCGCCCGGCGCGGGGGAGCCACCCTAGGCTCGCCGCCGTGCATATGACGATCCTTCACATTTCACAGCCCGTGGACGGCGGAGTCGCCCGCGTCGTCGCCGATCTGGTCCGGGGGCAGCGCGAGGCCGGTCACCGGGTGCTGGTCGCCTGCCCGGGCGGCGGGCGGCTGGCCGAGGAGGCCGCCGCCGTGGGTGCGCTGGTCCATGACTGGCCCGCCGGGCGCTCGCCGGGCCCGGGCACCGCCGCCGAGGCGTGGCGGCTGCGCCGGATCGTCCGGGCTGCCGCGCCCGACGTGGTCCACCTGCACAGTGCCAAGGCCGGGCTGGCCGGCCGGCTGGCGGTACGCGGCGCGGTGCCGACCGTCTTCCAGCCGCACGCCTGGTCCTTCGCCGCCGTCGAGGGCCCGCTGGCCACCGCCACCCTGCACTGGGAGCGCTTCGCCAGCCGCTGGGCGCACCGCCTGCTCTGTGTCAGCGTCCAGGAGCGGGCCGACGGCGTCGCCGCCGGGGTGAGCGCGGACTGGGCGGTGGTGCCCAACGGCGTGGACGTCCGCCACTACGCACCCGCCGACCGCCGGGCGGCCCGGATCGCGCTGGGCCTGGACCTGGACGCCCCGCTCGCGGTCTGCGTCGGCCGGCTGTGCCGGCAGAAGGGTCAGGACGTGCTGCTGGCGGCCTGGCCGGAGGTGCTGCGGGCGGTGCCGCAGGCCCGGCTGGCGCTGGTGGGCGGCGGCCCCGAGGAGAACCGGCTGGCGGATCTGGTCCGGGAGTCGGCCGAGCCGTCCCGGGTCCGGCTGGTCGGGGACGTGCCGGATCCGAGGCCGTGGCTGGCGGCGGCCGACCTGGTGGTGCTGCCCTCGCGCTGGGAGGGCATGGCGCTGGCCCCGCTGGAGGCGATGGCGGTGGCCCGTCCGGTGCTGCTGACCGACGTGCCGGGCGCCCGGGAGTGCCTGCCCCAGGCCGAGCGGGAGCGGGCGGTGGTGCCGCCCGAGGACGTGACCGCGCTCGCCACCCGAATGGCGGAAGCGCTGTCCGATTCGATCGAGTGTGAGCGGCGCGGGGCGCGGCTGCGCGATCACGTGGTCGCCCGGCATGACGTCCGCACGGTGGTCGAACAGGTGGACGCGCTGTACCGCCATCTGCTGGGTGCCGGTCCGGCGGCCGGGCGGCGCCGGGCCCGTGTCCCAGAGCGGATCTGATCGTTTCACATGCCGTGAATGCCCGCCGATCCGGCGCCGTCGTATTCGCACCCTCAACCGGATAGGGACGAGGCGTCAAATCCGAAATACCTATTAATGGGCGGCTGGAATGAAACGGCAAGTCAACTTCCAGCCTGCGCAGCCCGGTTATGTATTGTCGGATTTCGCCTGCTTCGTTTCGATTTCACGCCGGGAATTCGCGACTGAGCCCTTCATGGCCGCGCCCCGCGCGGCCGGGCCCGGTGCGAGAGGACCGAAAGCCGCCAGCGGTAGCAGGTGCTGTCAGGACCGCGCCCACCGGGCCGGGACGGCCGCTCCGCGCCATCCGGTGCCGGGGCGCCGTCACCCCGGGCACACAGCAGGGGAGTTCGTGCGCTGATGACCATTGACCACGACAGCGTGCCGCGAGCGGGTCGGTCCCTGTCCGGCCCGCGGCGGCCCGGTACCGGGCTGCTCGACCGTCCGGCCGGATCCGCCCGGACCCGGACGGTGCCGCCGCCCCGCCGGCCCCGCGGGGCGGTCCGTTCCCGGCTCGCCCTGCCGCTCGCGCTGGTCCAGGTCGACGCGATCGCGCTGTGCACCGCCACCGGCCTCGCCAACCGGGCCGTCGACCCCGCCGTCCCGCTCGCGCCGCTGCTCGGTGCCGCCGCCGTCCTGCCCCTGCTGCTCGTGCTCAACCTGGTCGGCGGCCTCTACCGCACCCGGCTCACCCTCTCCGTCCTGGACGAACTGCCCGCGCTGGCCGTCCGGGCCGTCGTCGCCACCGCCTTCGCCGTCACCCTGGCCGGCTGTCTGGACGGCCGCTGGCCCGACTGCGGCCCGGCCACCCCGGCCCGGCTCACCGTCCTGCTCGGCGTCCAGCTGCTGATCGCCGCCGTCGGCCGCGCCGTGCTCTACCACCTGGTCCGGCGGATCCGCCGCAGCCGCCCCAACCCCGTCCTGGTGCTCGGCGCCGGCCGGCTCGGCCGCCGGGTCGCCGCCGCCCTCAGCGAGCGCGGCGAGTACGGGATGCGCCCGGTCGGCTTCCTCGACGCCGACCCGCCGCTGCTCGCCGGCGACACCGACCTGCCCGTCCTCGGCGGCCGCGAGGTGCTGGAGCGCGAGGTCCGCCGGCACCGGATCCACCACGTGGTCGCCACCGCCGGCGCCGCCGACGAGGCCGAGACCGCCGCCGCCCTGCGCGACGCCGCCCGGCTCGGCTGCCAGGTCTGGCTGGTGCCCGCGCTGCGCGAGCACGGCTCGCTGCCCGCCGGCCCGCTGGCCGGAGCCGACCACCTGTGGGGCTTCCCCTGCCTGCGGGTCGGCGGCCCGGCGATGCGCCGCCCCGGCTGGGCCGCCAAGCGCGCCCTGGACGTCACCGCCGCCGGGCTCGGCCTGCTGCTGCTCGCCCCCGTCCTGGTGCTCTGCGCGCTGGCCGTCCGCTTCGACACCGGCCCCGGCGTGCTCTTCCGCCAGCAGCGCACCGGGCTGGACGGCAAGGTCTTCACCGTCCTCAAGTTCCGAACCCTGCGCCCGAGCAACGAACACGAGTCGGCGACCCGCTGGAACATCTCCCAGGACCACCGGATGGGCGCCGTCGGCCGACTGCTGCGCCGCAGCTCACTGGACGAGCTGCCGCAGCTGTGGAACGTGCTGTGCGGCGACATGAGCCTGGTCGGCCCGCGCCCGGAACGCCCCTACTTCGTCATGCGGTTCGGCCAGGCCTACCCCGAGTACGCCGACCGCCACCGCGTCCCGGTCGGCCTGACCGGCCTCGCCCAGGTCAACGGCCTGCGCGGGGACACCTCGATCGAGGACCGGGCCCGGTTCGACAACCGCTACATCGAGAGCTGGAGCCTCTGGCAGGACGTCAAGATCCTGTGCCGCACCGCGGTCCTGATGCTCCACCCGGACGGGAGCTGAACCGCGTGGCCCTGACCCTTCCCGCCGTCCCCCGGCTCGCGTTACGCAAGGCGCTGCCCGCGCTCGCGGACCGGCCCAGCCTGCTCGCCGCGGCGACCGTCCTGCTGGTCTGCGTGCCCACCGGCGAGAAGGACGTCGCCGCCGCCGTCCACGTCACCGCCGCCGACGTGGCCTCGCTGGCCCTGGTCGCGCTCACCGCGCTCAACCTGCTGCGCGGGCGGCTGCCCGCCGTCAGCCGCGCCACCTGCGTGCTGTTCGGCGGCATCGTGGTCGCCGCCGCCGTCGCCACCGTCGGCTCGATCGACCCGGCCACCAGCCTCACCGGCTTCGTCCGGCTCACCCAGGTGTTCGTCCTGGTGCCGGCCGGGGTGCTCTGCTCGCTGCGCGACCGCGTCGACCAGCGGCTGGTCCTCGGCTCCTTCGTGCTCGCCGCGCTGATCCAGGGCGTGGTCGGCGCGCACCAGTACCTCACCCGGACCGGCGCCTCCTACACCGGCCAGCCGATCCGGGCCGTCGGCACCTTCGGCGCCCTCGACATCATGGCGATGTCCACGGTCGTCAGCTACGGGCTGCTCGCCGCCCTGGCCCTGGCGCTCGCCGAGCGCCGCCCCGGCGGCGACGTCCGGCTGCGCCGCGCCATGTTCGCGGCCGCCGCCTTCCTGGCCTTCCCGCTCGCCGTCTCGTTCAGCCGCGGCAGCTGGATCGCCACCGCCGCCGCGGCCACCGTGCTGCTGCTGCGCGCCGACGCCCGGCTCGCCGTCCGCGGCGCCGTCCTCGGCCTGGCCGGCGCGGTCGTCCTGGTCGGCGGCCTCGGCCTCGGCGCCTCCGGCGTCACCGCGCGGCTCGGCTCGATCGGCTCCGTCTCCGCGGCCCCCGACCAGTCCGTCTCCGACCGCTACGACCTGTGGTCCACCGCCGGGCGGATCTGGCAGGACCACCCCGTCCACGGCGCCGGCCCCAAGGCCTTCCAGCAACTGCGCGACAGCCACGCCCCGCTGCGGCTCTCCTCCGGCAGCGACGCCGCCGACTCCACCATCGGCTTCCAGCGCGAACCGCTGCTCTCCCCGCACAACATGTACTTCCTGGTGCTCAGCGAGCAGGGGCTGATCGGCATCGTCGCCTACGCCGCGCTCTTCCTCGGCCTGCTGCTCGGCTGCCTGCGCCACTCCCGCGGCCCGGCCCTCGCCGCCCTGGCCCTGCTCACCTGGGTGCTGGTCGACTACCTGTACGCGGACATCGGCGGCACCACCACCGTGCTGACCTCCGTCGTCCTCGGCCTCGCGGCCCGGGCCTGCGTCGCGGAGGCCGACCCGCGATGACCACCGACCAGCCGGCCCTCGCCTCCGCCGTGCCCGCCCCGCGCGGCGTCCGCGCCGGCGGCCGGCCGCCCGGGCCCGATCCGGCCCCCCGGCGCGGCTTCCTCGCCAAGGCCTTCGGCATCACCGCCGTCCTCAGCGCCGCCGGCTCCGGCCTCGGCCTGCTGCGCGACCTCCTGCTGGCCCGCTACTTCGGCGCCAACCAGGGCACCGACGCCTTCCTGGTCGCCTGGACCGTCCCGGAGACGGCCGCGCCGCTGCTGATCGAGGACGCCATGTCCTTCCTCATGGTGCCCGCCTTCGCGCTCGCCCTGGTGCTGCGCGAGGAGGACCCGGACGCCCCCGACCCGGTCCGCCAACTGGTCCGCGCCACCCTGCCCTGGCTGCTGCTCGCGCTCAGCGGGCTCGCGCTGGCCACCGCCCTCGGCGCCCCGCAACTGGTCGAACTGCTCGCCCCCGGCCTGGCCAACCCCGGCCTCGCCGTCACCTGCACCCGGATCACCGCGATCACCGTGCTGCCGTTCGGCGTGGCCGGCTACCTCGCCGCCGCGCTGCGCGCCCACCACTGCTTCACCGCGCCGGCCGGCATCTACGTCGCCTACAACGTCGGCATCCTCGCCGTGCTGCTCGGCTGCCAGTCCTTCCTGGGCGTGCGCTCCGCCGCCCTCGGCGTCGCGCTCGGCAGCCTGCTGATGGCCGGCCTGCTGGTCGCCCCGTTCCTGCGCCGGCTGCGCCAGGGTGCGGGCCCGGGATCGCACCCGGGCGCGGGCCGCTCCCGCCGCTCCCGCAAGGCGCTGGTGCTGATGCCGTTCGCCCTGCTGCCGGTGGCCGCGTTCACCCTGACCCGGCAGTCGCAGGTCTTCGTCGAGCGCTACCTCGGCTCGGCGCTGCCGCCCGGCACCATCTCGCACCTCAACTACGCCGCCAAGGTCTCCCAACTGGCCATGACGGCAGGCATCCTGATCTGCACCGTCACCTTCCCGCTGGTCGCCCGGGCGCTGGCGGCCGGGGACCTCACCGCCGCCCGGGACCGGGTCGAGAAGGACCTCGGCCAGGCCGCGGCGGTCGTCCTGGTCGGCACCGCCTTCCTGATGGCCTGCGCCCCCTCGGTGGTCTCGCTGCTCTTCCAGCGCGGCGCCTTCGGCCCGCGGGACACCGCCGCCACCGCCGCCGTCATCCGGGTCTACAGCTTCGGCCTGCCCGCCCAGGCGCTGATCGGCGTGATGATCCGCCCGTACTTCTCGCTGCGCCCGGTGGTCCGCCGGGCCGACGATCCGGGCACCGAGGACGGCGGCCGCCGGCTGCTGGACTGGTTCCCGGTCGCCGCGATGCTGCTCGGCCTCGGCGTCACCGTCGTGGTCAGCCTGCTCGCCACCCCCCGCTTCGGCGCCCTCGGGCTCGCCGCCGGGAACGCGGCCGGCATCACCGCCGCCGCCGCGCTGCTGCTGCACGGCCTGGTGCTGCGCGGCATCCCGCTGCGGCTGCGCCGGGTGCTCGGCGGCCACGCCCGGCTGCTGGCCGCCGCCGGTGGCGCCACCGCCCTCGGCGCCGCCGTCGCCGGGCTGGCCACCGGCCCCCTGCTCTCGACCCTCCTCGGGGGCCTCACCGTGGCGTTGGCCTTCGCCGTCCTCGGCACCGGCCTCGGCGCGCGTGAGGTGCGCGGTCCGGTCCTCGCCGTGGCCCGGGCCCTGAACCCGCCAACCGTCGCCGATGAAGGGAAGCTTCCCCATGGACAATGAACGGGGAACCGTCCGTTCGACCCAGGCGGGCGTCCGCCGCCAGGCCGTACCGGCCGCAGCCGCACCACGCGGCGACCTCCCGTACACCGACCCCGCCGGACCGAAGGCGCGGCTGTCCAGGAGCCGCCGCCCGCTCGGCGAACCGTCCGGCCCCGGTTCCTCCTCGCCGTGGATCCTGATGTACCACTCGGTGGCGGTCGAGAAGGAGGACCCGTACCAGCTGACCGTCAGCCCCGAGCGGTTCGCCGAGCAGGTCGCCTGGCTGCACCGGCGCGGGCGGCGCGGCGTCTCCGTGCGCGAGCTGATGCGGGCCCGGGCCGCCGGCCGGGACGGCAAACTGGTCGGGCTGAGCTTCGACGACGGCTACGCGGACTTCGCGCGCCACGCCGTGCCGATCCTCCAGGCGTACGGCTTCACCGCCACCGCGTACGTGGTCGCCGACCTGCTCGGCCGGGACAACGGCTGGGACGCCGAGGGGCCGCGCAAGCAGCTGCTCACCGTCCAGGAGGTCACCGAACTCGCCGCCGCCGGTTGGGAGATCGGCTCGCACGGCCTCGGCCACCAGGCGCTGCCCGGCCTGCCGGCCGACGTCCTGGCGGTGCAGACCCGGGAGAGCCGGCGCCTCCTGGAGGACGTGGTCGGCGGCCCGGTCACCGGCTTCTGCTACCCGTACGGCGCCGTCGACCTGCCCGCCACCCAGGCCGTCCGCGACGCCGGCTACGACTACGCCTGCGCCATCGCGCACTCCCCGCTCACCGGCCGCTTCGCGCTGCCCCGCTGCTACGTCGGCGACCGCGACGGCGCCTGGCGGCTGCGCGCCAAACGCGGCCGGCAGCGGCTGCGCGACACCGTCACCGAGCTGCGCCGAAGCCCCCTGGTCGCCCGGCGGGGGGCCCGGCCGTGAGGGTTCTGCACATCGTCACCGGCCTCGCCTCGGGCGGCGCCGAGCGCCAACTCCAGTTGCTGCTGCGGCACTTGCCCGCACACCAGCAGTGCGAGGTGGTCGCACTGACCAACCCCGGCACGGTCGCCGCCGCGCTGCGCGGCGACGGGGTGACCGTCCACCACCTCGGCATGCGCGGCAACCGCGACCTGGGCGCGCTGCCCCGGCTGGTCCGGCTGGTCCGCTCCGGCCGCTACGACCTGGTGCACACCCACCTGTACCGGGCGCAGCTGTACGGCCGGCTGGCGGCCCGGCTCGCCGGGGTCCGCGCGGTGGTCTCCACCGAGCACTCGCTGCACGCCGGGGTGATCGAGGGCCGCCCGGTCACCCGCGGCGTCAAGGGCCTCTACCTGGCGGCCGAACGGCTCGGCAGCACCACCGTCGCGGTCTCCCGGCAGGTCGCCCAGACGCTGCACTCCTGGGGCGTCCCACCGGCCCGGGTCGAGCTGATCCCCAACGGCATCGACACCGCCCGCTACCGCCGCCCGGCCGCCGACCGGGCCGCGACCCGCCGCCGGCTGCGGGCCGAACTCGGCCTGCCGGAGGGGAGCTGGGTGGTCGGCGGAGTCGGCCGACTGGTCCCCGGCAAGCGCTTCGAGGTGCTGCTGGAGGCCCTCGCCGCACTCGACCCGGCCGCCCGGCTGGTGCTGGTCGGCGCGGGCCCGGAGCGCGCCGCGCTGGAGCACCGGGCCGCCGAACTCGGTGTCCGGGAACGGCTGGTGCTCACCGGCGAGCGCGACGACGTGCCCGACCTGCTGACCGCCCTGGACGTGCTGGCCGCCCCCTCCACCGCGGAGACCTTCGGCCTCGGCATCCTGGAGGGCCTCGCGGCCGGCCTGCCGGTGCGGCACAGCGCCTGCCCGGCGCTCGACGAACTGCCGCCCAGCGCCGCCCCGCAGGCCCGCCGGATCCCCTCCGAGGGCGCCGCGTACGCCGCCGCGCTGCGCGACCTGCGGCACCTGAACGACCACAACGCCGACCCGCTGCCGCACCCCCCGGCGGTCGGCCACTACGACATCGCCCGGGTCGCCGCCGACCTGGGCGCCCTCTACGACCGGCTGGCCCGCGCTTGACCGCCCGCCGCCACCGGAACCGCCGTCACATACCCAAGGAGTCACACCCATGACCACACCGCGCCGAAGGGCCCGCCACCTGGTCCGCCGCTGGTGGCCGGTGGCGCTCGCGGTGCCGCTGGGCGCCGCGGCCGGCGCCGGGTACGCCGTCGTCTCGCACCCCTCGTACGCCGCCAGCGCCTACGTCCTCGTGGTGCCGCAGAATCCGGGGGAGGCCGCCACCGCGACCAACTTCGCGCAGGCGTACGGGCGGTTGGCGGGCCAGCCGCAGGTGCTCGCGGTGGCGGCCGTCGAGACCGGCCACACCCGTGCCCAGCTGGAGTCCCTGGTGCACGGGACCACCTCCCCGGACGCCCCGATGATCGAGATCACCGGCACCGGGACGCGCCCCCAGGAGGCGGCCCAGACCGCCGACGCGGTGGCCCGCTCGCTGGTCTCCTTCGCCAACACGAGCAGCAAGGACACCAGCGTCCGGCTGGTGACGCTGGCGCCGGCCGCCGAGCCGGACAAGCCGACCACCCCGTCCGCCGCGCTGGACGTCGCGGTCGGCGGCGCGGCCGGGCTGCTGGTGGGGGCCCTGGTGATGATGACCCGCCGCCGGGGCGAGGCCGCCCCGCCGGAGGCCGCAGAGCCCGCCGAGCCCGCCGAACCCGTCGAGGCCGCCGAGGCCCCGGTGGAGCCGACGGTGCCGGCCACCCCCCGCCCGCGCGGCGAGGAGCCGCCCGCCGCCGACCGGGCCGGGCAGGCCGACGAGGCCGGCAGGACCGGCCAGGCGGAGGAGACGGAGAAGATGGAGAAGGCCGAGGAGGCGGAGAAGGTCGAGGAGGCGGAAGGGCAGCCCGGGAAGGCCGCCGCCGCGAAGAAGAGCGCCGAGGAGCCCCCGGCCAAGGAGAAGGCCGCGGCCGGGAGCGGGCGATGAGCACTGAGACCCGGCACACCGGCCTCCCGGCCCAGCCGGCGGCGCCGGGCTGGACCACCGAGCTGCGCCGCGAGGACGACGCCCTGGACACCCTCGCCGAGGAGTGGGACGACCTGGCCGCCCGCTGCCGGACCGCCACCTTCTTCCAGGCCGCCGACTGGCAGCGCTCCTGGTGGCGCCACTACGGCAGTCCGGGCGACCTGCTGGTGGTGCTCGTCCGCCGGGACGGCCTGCTGGTCGGCGCGGGTGCCTTCAGACGCCGCGGCGGCCCGCTCGGCGGGCTGACCGCCCTGGGCGCCGGGCTGGTCGACTACTCGGACGTGCTGCTCGACGACGACTGCGCCGACCGGGCCGCCGCCGAGTTCGCCGCCGCCCTCCCGCTCACCCGCCCGTGGCACTCCCTGGAGCTGCGCGAGGTGCACCCCGAGGCGGCGGTGCAGCGGGTGTACGAGCACTGGCACGGCCGGCGCCGCCGCTACCAGGACTCGCTCTGCCAGTACCTGCCGGCCGTCCCGATGGACCGGCTGCTCAAGCGGGTGCCCGGCAAGACCGCGCAACGCAGCCGGGTGAAGCTGCGCAAGATCGCCGAGGCCGGGGTGCAGGTCAGCTCGACGCCGGCGGCCGAGGTGCCGGCGGCGCTGGAGGGCCTGCTGCGGCTGCATTTCCTGCAGTGGCAGCAGCGCGGCGTCACCCCGGAGCACCGCACCGAGCGCTTCGCCCGCCACCTGACCGAGTCCACCGTCGGCCTGGTCGCCACCGGCAGGGCGACCGTCCACCAGTTCCGGCTGAACGGCGAACTGGTCGCGGTGAACCTGCTGCTGCTCTGCCCTTCCTTCGGAGGCCTGTACATGTACGGCGCGCACCCGGTGCTGCGCGAGCGGCTGGACATCGCGGGGCTGCTGTTCAGCGCCGCCCTGGACGAGACGGTCGGCGCGGGCGTCCCGCTGCTCGGCCTGCTGCGCGGCCAGGAGCCGTACAAGCAGCGCTGGCGGCCGGACCAGCTGTCCAACCAGCGCCTGCTGTTCGGTCCGCCCGGTCCGGCGCCGGCGGCCATCGCCCGGTCCGGCGCGGTGCGCGTCCGCCAGCAGGCGGCGCACGTGCTGCGGACCCGCTTCCCGCGGCTCAAGGAGGCCCTGCTGGCCCGCCGCCGCGGCTGACCGCGCCCGCCCCCGCCCCCGCCCGGGCTCAGCGCCGGGCGGGTGTCCGGGCCGCTGACGGGCTCGCGAAGGGGCTCGCGAAGGGGCTCGGGGAGGGGCTTGGGGAGGGGCTCGCCGACGCGGTGGCCGAGGGGCCCGGCGACGGGCTCGCGGACGGGCCGGGCACTACGTTCGGGGCCCCGGGCCCGGTCGGCGGCGCGGGCGGGCGCGGCGCCACCGGCGGGACGATCGGCTGGACGGGGGCCTGGGGCGCCGGCGGCACCACCGTCGGCGCCCCCTTCGACCCGGACATCAGCTGCTTGAACCGGGCGGCGGAGCGCGGGTTGCGGTCGCACTCGAAGAAGCCGTGCGGGCAGTAGTCGGTGACGGTCTGGTAGGCGGTGTCGTGGGTGCGCATCCACTCGACCATCCGCTGCACGAACTCCGGGTTGTCGCCGTTGCGGAACAGCCCCCACTCCGGGTAGGAGACCGGCTTGCCGCGCTTGGCGGCGAACTCCACCTGGTCCTGCAGCCCGTACGGCTCGCGCACGTAGTCGTCGAAGGTGCCCCCGGCGGGCTGGTCGTAGTTGTCCATGCCGATGATGTCGACCACGTCGTCGCCGGGGTAGCACTTGGTCCACGGGATGGCGTCCAGGCCCCGGTTCGGGGTGAAGTCGAAGCGGAACCGCTGCCCCGGCACCGAGCGCATCACACCGACGATCCGTCGCCAGTAGGCCTTCCACGAGGACGGGTCGGGCTTGCAGCGGTGCGTGTAGGTGACGCCGTTCATCTCCCAGCCGAGGGTGAGCACGGTGTCCGCGCCGCCGAGGGCGACCAGCCGGTGGGCGAGCCGCAGGAAGTGCCGGTCGAAGTCCCCGCGCGCGCCCTGGGCGAGCAGCTTGGCGACCTCGCCGTCCGGCACGTTCGCCTCGTTGGGCACCAGCATCGGCACGCCGAGGACGAGCGTCCGGGACGGGTCGGCCAGCCGCCACTGCGACCACATGCCGAGCACCATCAGCTCGCCCTCGACGTCGGCCCAGCCGTTGCCCGCCAGGTAGGTGTGGCCGACTTGCAGGTTTGCGTCGCCCAGCCACCGCGCGTACCGGCCGATCTGCGGGATGTAGTCGTCCCAGGAGCCGACGAAGGCACCGAACGGCGGCTCGTGCTTGGGCCGCTGGACGGGCGGGCGGGGGGCGGCGCCGCGCGGCTCGAAGGCGTCCGAGGAGAGGGAGTGCCGTTCGGTCTGGCTGAGCGGCGACCCGGCCGGGACACTGGCCGTGGCCATCAGCAGCAGGGCGGCGGCGGCCAGCGTCAGGCGGCCGATTCGCATGGTCTCTCCTCCGGGCGTCGCGGGGCGGGAGCGCGCTGGACGGACCGTGGCGCTCCGCTCGCCGACAGTAGGCCCGGCGGGCGTCGGAAAAGCCGAATGTCACCCTAAAGTGGGCGGTATTCGAACGCCGTCTGCCGCAACGCCCGGCCGGGTCTCGCCGCGTGTATCAGCTCTGTAACGGTCCGGCCGGGCCCCGGCGCCCGGCCCCGGAGCGGGCGGCGGCCCGGCCTCGGCACCGACGGTGCAGGTGGGCGGGCGGGTGCGCGGGGAGGGCGCGCGCGGCCGGACGCGCGGTCCGAGGGGTGGGGCGGGGGCAATTCCAGGCTGACTCGCGTGCCCGGTGAAAGGTACGCTCCGGCCGTGTCCTGGAAGCCGCTGCGTGTACTGACCCCCCGCTCGATCCTGCCTGCCCTGGCGGTGATGCTGGTCCTTGCGGCCGGTGCGGCGGCGCACGCCAACAAGCCGGTGCCGTTCGGCGACCGGGTGGCGGGGCCGGGCGAGGCGGAGGCCACGCCGGTCAGCACACAGTCGCTGAGCACGGCCGACCTGGACCTGAAGGTCGGCCCCGGACTGGAGGCCTTCCACCGGCAGAGCGGCGAGCAGGCCTGGTCCTACCGCCGCGAGGGCGCCACCGCGCTGTACCTGTCGATGGCGGGGGACAACGCCATCGTGGTCTGGGACGACGGCCTGGTCACCTCGGTGCGCCCGGGCGACCACGAGGTGCGCTGGCACCGGGCGGTGCCCGGCCTGGCGGACTGGCTGCGCGGCGACGGCGAGCCCGGCGCCGACAAGCGCACCGACGCGCAGCGCAAGGAGCTGGCCCAGGAGCGGGCCGCGGCGGCTCTGCACACCGTCCCGCAGGGAGCCTCCGCCTGGGTGGCCGTGGTGACCCCGAACCTGACCATGGGCCTGCGCGACGCCGACGGCGACCTGCGCTACAACTCCAAGCCGCCCGGCGGCTGCGTCTACGACCCGCTGCGCACGGTCGGCACCGAGTACGCCGTGCTCGTCCCTCGCAGCTGCACCAACAGTGCCGGGCAGGCCGTCTCCGGCGGCATCAACGGGTACCGGCTGGACAGCACCGGCTGGCAGCTGAACACCGGCCCGAGCGCCTCGATCAAGGGGCTGGACGGCAGCCGGGTGCTGATCACCGACGGCCCGATCGTTCCGGCCCGGGTGTTCGACACCAAGGCGGCCGCCCCCGAGGCGGCCTGCGGCAGCCCGTCCGCGCCGTTCGCGGCGGTCCGTCCGCAGGGCGGCTGCACCGACCCGGCGGCGAGTCAGGTCCAGGACGCCCCGGTGGGTCAGGACGCCCCGGCGGGCGACCAGCCGCCCGCGCAGCCCGAGGCGCAGCAGTCCCAGCAGTCCCAGCAGTCCCAGCAGTAACGCCGGACCGCCGGTACCCCCGGGCGGTAGCCCCGGGGGTTCTCGCGCGGCCCGGTAGACTTGCCGTCATGGCTGACTTCTCCGGGCAATAGCGGGCGCGCGGCACCGCCCCGTGCGCTGTGCCGACCACCGACGACGCCCCTTCCCGATGCCCGGCCCCGGGCCCCGTCCGGCCGCCCGCCCACGTCCCAGGAGTAGTTTCCGCCATGATTTCCGCCAACGCCCTTGAGCTGCGCGCCGGTGCCCGGATCCTGATCGAGTCCGCGAACTTCAAGGTCGCCGCCGGCGACCGGATCGGCCTGGTCGGGCGCAACGGCGCCGGCAAGACCACACTGACCAAGGTGCTGGCCGGCGAGGGCATGCCGGCCTCGGGCACGGTGACCCGCTCCGGCGAGGTCGGCTACCTCCCGCAGGACCCGCGCACCGGCGACCTGGACGTCCTCGCCAAGGACCGCATCCTCTCCGCCCGCGGCCTCGACACCGTGCTCAGGAAGATGCGCGAGAACGAGGACCGGATGGCCAACGGCCAGGGCGCCACCCGGGACAACGCGATGAAGAAGTACGCGCGCCTGGAGACCGAGTTCCTCACCAAGGGCGGGTACGCCGCCGAGGCCGAGGCCGCCACCATCGCGGCCGCCCTGGGCCTGCCGGACCGCATCCTGAACCAGGAGCTGCACACCCTCTCCGGTGGTCAGCGCCGCCGCGTCGAGCTGGCCCGGATCCTGTTCTCGGACTCCGACGTGCTGCTGCTCGACGAGCCCACCAACCACCTCGACGCCGACTCGATCGTCTGGCTGCGGGACTTCCTGAAGACCTACAAGGGTGGCTTCATCGTCATCTCGCACGACGTCGACCTGGTCGAGACGGTCGTCAACAAGGTCTTCTACCTGGACGCCAACCGCTCCGCCATCGACGTCTACAACATGGGCTGGAAGCAGTACCAGCAGCAGCGCGAGGACGACGAGAAGCGCCGCAAGCGCGAGCGGGCCAACGCCGAGAAGAAGGCCGCGACCCTCAACTCCCAGGCCGACAAGATGCGGGCCAAGGCGACCAAGACGGTCGCCGCGCAGAACATGGCCCGCCGCGCCGAGAAGCTGCTCTCCGGCCTGGAGCAGGTGCGCCAGAACGACAAGGTCGCCAAGCTGCGCTTCCCGGACCCGGCGCCCTGCGGCAAGACCCCGCTGACGGCCAGCGGCCTCTCCAAGTCCTACGGTTCGCTGGAGATCTTCACCGACGTCGGCCTGGCCATCGACCGCGGTTCGCGGGTCGTCATCCTCGGCTTCAACGGCGCGGGCAAGACCACCCTGCTGCGGATGCTCGCCGGGGTGGAGCAGCCGGACACCGGCGAGGTGATCCCGGGCCACGGCCTGAAGATCGGCTACTACGCCCAGGAGCACGAGACCCTGGACCCGGACCGCACGGTGCTGGAGAACATGCGTTCCTCCGCGCCGGACACCGACCTGGTGCAGATCCGCAAGATCCTCGGTTCCTTCCTGTTCTCCGGCGACGACGTCGACAAGCCGGCCGGGGTGCTCTCCGGCGGTGAGAAGACCCGGCTCGCGCTGGCCTCGCTGGTGGTCTCCAGCGCCAACGTGCTGCTGCTCGACGAGCCCACCAACAACCTCGACCCGGCCAGCCGTGAGGAGATCCTCGGTGCGCTGCGCGAGTTCAGCGGCGCGGTCGTGCTGGTCACCCACGACGAGGGCGCCGTCGAGGCGCTCCAGCCGGAGCGGATCATCCTGCTGCCGGACGGGGTCGAGGACCTCTGGAGCCCGGCGTACGCCGATCTGGTCTCGCTGGCCTGACCGGGTGTAGACGCGATCTCCGCTTTTAGGACCAGAAAAACTAGTACTTACGGCGTGTCCGGGAATGAAGAAAGCCTGGATTCCGTTTAAGGACTTCCTGTCGGCCCGCCACTCGATCGTGGTCGGGCCGACACTGCTGATCAGCCCTTTCTCGGCGGACGGCGGAATCCGCCTGGGGGCGCGCACTCTACGTGAGCGCCCTGATGCGCTCGGATCACCACCGCAGGACCACGCATTCCCGACATCGACCTTGCCGAATGGGTGGCCAGGACGCGGTGGATGGGTGATCATGGGAATCTGACCGAGCAACGCTACGAGGAGGCACGGGTGGCCGAGACTCTGAAAAAGGGCAGCCGGGTAACCGGTGCCGCGCGTGAGAAGCTCGCGGCCGATCTCAAGAAGAAGTACGACTCCGGGGCGAGCATTCGCGCTCTCGCGGAGGAGACCGGTCGTTCGTACGGCTTTGTGCACCGGATGCTGAGCGAGTCCGGAGTCATTCTCCGGGGCCGCGGTGGTGCCACGCGTGGCAAGAACAAGGCGACCGCCGGGGCCGGTTCCTGACGGTCCGTCAGCTCATGGCTGAATGGCGCGGCGGCAGGGCGCCGACCGGGGAGACGAGAACCGATCGTCCGCCCTCGGGTCGAGTGGACCGGCCGCCGATCGTCATGTCCGGGGTGTCGTCCGCCCCCGGGCGCCCCCCTTCCGTCGATCTTTCCGGGCCGGCGCCCTGCCGCCGCGCGCCCAGGTTTGTTACTCTCCGGTAGCCAAGCCCCTCGCCACCGGAGGTCCCCGCATGACCGCCCCCGCCACCGACCCGCAGGCCCCGAGCTGGGAGCAGGACGGCGTCCGCCTGGAGATCGACGGTGAGCTCGCCGTCGTCACCCTGTGTCAGCCCAAGCGGCGCAACGCCCAGTCGCCCGCCCTGTGGCGCGCCCTCGCCGCCGCCGGCCGCGACCTGCCCGGCGGCGTCCGGGTGGTCCTGCTGCGCGCGGAGGGCGTCTCCTTCTCGGCGGGCCTGGACCGGGCCATGTTCACCCCCGAGGGCATCCCCGGCGAGCCCACCTTCCTCCAGCTCGCCGGCGCCCCCGACCAGGAGCTCGACGACACCATCGCCTCCTACCAGCAGGCCTTCACCTGGTGGCGCCGCCCCGACCTGGTCTCCATCGCCGCCGTCCAGGGCCATGCCGTCGGCGCCGGCTTCCAGCTCGCCCTCGGCTGCGACCTGCGCGTCGTCGCCGACGACGTCCAGTTCGCCATGAAGGAGACCTCGCTCGGCCTCGTCCCCGACCTGGCCGGCACCAAGCCGCTCACCGAACTCGTCGGCTACGCCCGGGCGCTGGAGATCTGCGCCACCGGCCGCTGGGTCGGCGCCGAGGAGGCCGCCGCCATCGGGCTGGCCAACCTGGCCGTCCCCGGTGCGGAACTGGACGCCGCCGCCCGCGACCTCGCCGCCGCCCTGCTGGCCGCGCCGCGCAACGCCGTCATCGAGACCAAGGCCCTGCTCCAGGGCGCCGCCGGCCGCTCCTTCGACGAGCAGCGCTCGGCCGAACGGGCGGCGCAGGCCCGCCGCCTGCGGGACCTCGCCGGGATCGGCGACTAGGACCTGTCCGGCTGCGTCGTGTGAACGGGCCCGGCCCGGGGTGTGCTCCCCGGGCCGGGCCCTCGACGTTCCCGGAAGCGTCCCGTGGCGTCCCGGTGGCCCTCCCCGGCGGGCGCGGAACGTGGCGAAATGCCAGAGTTATGGGGATTTGCGATATAGCTGGAGCCGTACGACGGGAGATGCGCCCCCATGCCTGACACTCCGACCCCCGCCACCATGCACAAGAACCCCGGCCACGTCGCGGCCGCCGGCTCCGCCGTCCACGCGCCGTCCTCGCCGTCCGCCGCCTCCGCCGCGACCGACGCCGGCAAGCCGACCGGCGAGCGCGGCCGCACGGCGCTGGCCGTCGGCGTGGTCGAGAAGATCGCCGGGATGGCCGCCCGCGAGGTCAACGGCATCCACGCCCTCGGCTCCGGCCTCGCCCGCACCTTCGGCGCGATGCGCGACCGGGTGCCGGGCGGCAAGTCCGGCGTCGGGCGCGGCATCAAGGCCGAGGTCGGCGAGAAGCAGACCGCCATCGACATCGCCCTGGTCGTCGAGTACGGCGTGGTCATCCCCGAACTCGCCCGGCAGGTACGGGAGAACATCATCGACGCGGTCGAGCGGATGACCGGCCTGGAAGTCGTCGAGGTCAACATCGCGGTCAACGACGTCCACCTCCCCGACGAGCCCGACGTCGAGGAGGAGGAAGAGGAGACGGTCGTCGCGGGGCAGCGGCCCAAGCTCAAGTAGCGAGCCCACGAAGCGCCCGGCGGCGGGCGGCAGCGAGGACGAGGAGTAGCGGATGAACCTGGCCATCGTCGGCCTGGTGGTGGGCATGGCCCTCGGCTTCGCCGGGTACTTCGGCGGCTTCGCGGCGTTCCTGCTGGTCGCCGCGCTCGGGCTGGTCGGCTTCGTGGCCGGCCGCCTGCTGGAGGGCGACATCGAGCTGGGCGACCTCGGCGACCTGCTCCGCGGCCGCGACCGGCGCCGTTGATGGCGGCTCCCACCACCAGTGCCCGCCGCGAACCCGCCGCCCGGGGCCGACTCCGGATCGCCGACCGCGTCTACGCCCGCATCGCGGCCCGGGCCGCCCGCGAGGCCCTCGCCGACGCGTGGACCGGCCGCACCGCCAAGGGCGCACCGCCCGCCGTCTCGGTGGCCACGCCCGGCAGCACCGTGACCGTCCGGGTCGCCGTCGCACTGCCCTTCCCCGCCGACCTCGCGGCGCTCGCCCGGGCCGTCCGCGAACGCGTCGCCGCGCAGGTCGCCGGGTTCACCGGGACCAGGGTGTCCGAGGTGGTCGTCGTCGTGGAGCGGCTGGTGACCGGGGGAGTGTCATGAGTGCGGGGGGCGAACCGGTGCCCGGCGAGGAGGCGACGGCGGCCGGGGACGGGCCCCCGCCGGAGAAGGTACGGCGGCCGCGGGCGCCGCGAGCCGTCGTCGCGGCGCTCGTCGCCACCGTGCTGCTGGTGCTCGCGGGCGCGCTGCTGTACGACGTGATCGCCGTCCGCGCCGGGTACCCGACCCGCCGGTGGCGCGCCCGGATCGCCGACGAACTGGCCACCCGTCACCTCGACTACCTGTGGGCGCTGGTGGGTGCCGGCGCCGCCGTCCTCCTCGGCGGGGTGCTGCTCTGGCTGGCCCTCGCCCCCGGTCTCGGCCGCTGGCTCCCGCTGCGCCGGCACGGCGACACCGGCGCCGTCATCGACCGGGCCGGCATCGGGCACCTGCTCGCCGACCGCGCCGCCGGACTCCAGGGCATCGACCAGCTGCGGATCCGGATCAGCCGCCGGCGCGTCCGGGTCACCCTCATCGGGGCGGCGGACCCGGTGTTGGTCCAGCGCCAACTGCGCGATGAGCTGGCACGGGTGACGCTGGCCCGGCCGCTGCGCCTGGACGTGCGGGCGGCGCCCGGGGCGGGGCCCGGGGTGGGGGCGGCGGGATGAGGCGGACGGCCGTCAACCGGGTGCTGCTGGGGGTGGTCGGGGCGGTGCTGCTGGCCGCCGGCGTGCTGGTGCTGGCCGGCGGGCTCGACCTGTACCGGCGGCTCGGCGCCGACCCGCCGGGCTGGTGGCCGCTCACCTCCCCGGACCAGCCGGTGCTCAGTGCCCGCTCGCGCACCCGCTGGGCGGATTCGGCCTGGTGGTGGCCCACCGTCATCGGCGGGCTGGCCGTGGTGGTCGCGGGCACCGCCTGGTGGCTGGTGGCGCAGCTGCGGCGCAGCGGCCCGGCCGGCCTCGTCGTGCCGACGCCCGGCGCCACCGGACTCCGGCTGCGGGTCCGCACCCGGGCGCTGGAAGAGGCACTGGAGACCGGGACGGCCACGCTCCCCGAAGTCGAGCGCGCGGGCGTACGCCTGGTGCGCGCACCCGGGCACCCGCGGCTGCGGGGCGTCGTCCGGCTCACCCCCGGCGGCGATCCGGCGGCCCTGGTGGAGCACTTCGACACCGGCCCGCGAACCGACGCCCGGACCAGCCTGGGCCTCCCGGAACTCCCCGCCGACCTGCGGATCCGGATCCTCCAGGCCGCCCGGCCCGAGTCGCGACGGCGCCGCGGGCGGCGCAGACCCCCGCGGGTGGAGTGAACCAGGGGCGGGCGGAGCCGGGCGCCCGCCCCTGTGTGCGTCCTAGAGAGGGCGCAGGGCGCCGCCGTCGACGGGGATCATCACACCGGTCAGGTAGGAGGCGGCGGGGGAGAGCAGGAAGGCCGCGACCTTGCCGAACTCCTCCGGGGTGCCGTAGCGGCCGAGCGGGATGGTCGCGGCGGCCTGGGCGCGGGCGGCGTCCGGGTCGCCGCCCAGGGAGTCCAGCTCGCGCACCCGGTCGGTGTCGATCCGGGCCGGGAGCAGCCCCACCACCCGGATGCCGCGCGGGCCGAGCTCGTCGGCGAGGGACTTGGCGGCCATCGCCAGCCCCGGGCGCAGGCCGTTGGAGATGCCCAGGCCGGGGATCGGCTGGCGCACCGAGCCGGAGAGCACGAAGCCGATCACGCCGCCCTCGCCGAGGGCTGCGGCGGCGGCGCGGGCGAGCCGCAGCGCGCCGAGGAAGACCGACTCGAACGCGTCGCGCCAGGCCTCCTCGGGGGCGGTGGCCACCGGGCCGGCCTGGGGGCCGCCGACGCTGATCAGCACGCCGTCGAGCCGGCCGAAGTGCCCGGTCGCCTCGGCGATCAGCCGTTCGGCGGTCGCCGGGTCGGCGTTGTCGGCGGCCAGGCCGTGAGCCGTCCCGGCGCCGCCGATGGCGTCCAGCTCGGCGACGGCGGCGGCCACGGACTCCTTGCCGCGTCCGCTGACCAGCACCCGTGCTCCGTCGGCGGCCAGCTCCCGGGCGGCGGCGAAGCCGAGGCCCCGGGTGGCGCCGGTGGCCACGTACACCTTGTCCTTCAGTCCAAGATCCATGGGGCCCATCCTGCCGGGTGGCGGGCGCGAGGGGGAGGGCCGGGGGCTGGGGGGCGGTCGGAGCCGGGCTGGCGTTGACGTCCGGGTCAAGGTCTACCGTCGGTCCCGGCGGCGTGCGGAGGCGGGCCGGGAGAGCGGGTGCGGGGATGCGGATCGGGGAGCTGGCGGAGCGGGCGGGGACGACCACCCGAGCGCTGCGGTACTACGAGCAGCTCGGCCTGCTGCCGGCCCGCCGGGCGGGCAACGGCTACCGGGCGTACGACGAGGAGGACCTGCGGCTGCTGCGGCAGATCCGGACGCTGCAGGACTTCGGGTTCGGCCTGGAGGAGACCCGCCCGTTCGTGGAGTGCCTCCAGGCGGGCCACCCCGAGGGCGACTCCTGCCCGGCCTCGCTGGAGGTGTACCGGCGCAAGCTCGCCGAACTGGACGAGTGCATCGCCCGGCTGCAGGATGTCCGGGCCCAGGTGGCCGGGCAGTTCGACCGGGCGGTACGGGCCCGGGACGGGCTGGCGGCCGAGCCCTCCGGACAGCCGCCGCGCTGTGAACTGGCGAACGAATGGGCGAAGGAGTAGACGATGGTGCAGATCCCAGGGGTGCCCGCGGTGACGGACGACACGTTCGCCGCGGAGGTGCTGGCGGCCGAAGGGCCGGTGCTGGTGGACTTCACGGCGGACTGGTGCCCGCCGTGCCGGATGATGGCGCCGGTGCTGGCGGACGTCGCCCGTGAGGAGGCGCACCGGCTGCGGGTGGTCAGCGTGGACGTGGACCGCAATCCGCGCACCCAGGCGGCGTACGGGGTGCTGTCGATGCCGACGCTGATGGTGTTCCGCGGCGGCGAGCCGGTGCGTTCGGTGGTCGGCGCCCGGGCCAAGGCGCGGCTGCTGCGCGAGCTGGAGGACGTGCTGTAGGCGGTTCTCCGGGGCGTTCCCCCGGGTAGGGGCCTCGGGCCGGGGCCTCAGGCCGCCGGTACGGCCTCGACCGGCACCTCGGCCTCGGCGGCCTGCTTGGCCCGGTCCTTGGCCTCGCGGCGGGCCAGCACCCCGACCCCGACCGGGATCATCGCGGTGAACAGCCACCACTGGATCGCGTACGCCATGTGCGGGCCGATGTCGGAGTGGTTGGGCTCGGGGATCAGCTCGGGCTGGTCGGCGGGGGCCGGGGTGGTGGCGGTGAGCTCCAGGTAGCCGCCGAGCACGGTGGTGACGCCGGTCTCCTTGGCCTGCTGCTCGGTGTTGATCAGGTTGAACTGCCGGTCGGGCAGGCCGGCGCGGTCCTTGATGCCGCTGCTGCCCGTGGTCTCGTCGGCGCGCATCCGACCGGTGAGGGAGACCTCGCCGGTCGGGGCGGCCGGGACGGTGGGGTAGGCGGTGGCGCCGCCGTCGCCGGCCACCCAGCCGCGGTTGACCAGGATGCTGCCCCTGCCGTCGGAGAGCTTGAGCGGGGTGATGACGAAGTAGCCGATCGTGTCCCCGCTGGAGTCGGTCCGCTTGCGGACGACGAACTCGTGCGCCGTGTCGTACTGCCCGGTGGCCGTCACCGGGTGCCAGATGAGGTCCTTGGGCACCGCGAAGCCGGGGGCCGACGACACCGTGTCGAACGGCACGGGGGCGACGGTGAGGGCCTTGCCGATCAGGTCGTTCCGGGCCACCCGCGACTCGTGGCGGTGCAGCTGCCAGAAGCCCAGCTCGATCGTCGCGGGGATCAGCAGCAGCGCGATCAGCATGGTGATCAGCCACTGGCGGGTCAGCAGAAAACGGTACACATGGGCACGGTACGCCGACTTCACATCCGGCTCACGCACCGGGGTGCGGGGCGACCTCGCGGAGCAGTTGGAGGAAGGCGTCCTCGCCGACCACCGGCGTGCCGACCTCGCGGGCCCGGCGGGCCTTGCCGCTCCAGCTGCCCGGCTCGTTGGTGACCAGCAGGCTGGTGAGCCGGCTCACCGAGGTGGCGATGTGCAGGCCGGCCTCGGCGGCGCGGTCCTCCAGCAGCTCCCGGTCGGTGGCGGTGTCGCCGGTGAAGGCCACCCGCATGCCCTGCACCAGCGGCTTGCCGTCCTCCCAGCGTCCCGGGTTGGGGTACGGGCAGGGCGGGCGCTTCTTGGCCTGGCGGTAGGCGGCGCCGGTCCAGGAGGCGCGGCCGGGGGTGGCGGGTTCGTCCTCGCCGAGGTCGGTGACGGCCACGCAGGCCTGCACCGGCAGCGGGACGCCGCCCTGGCGGGCCAGGTGCAGGCTGGGGCGGAATGCCTCGGCGAGCACCCGGGCGTCGTCCAGGGCGTTGTGGGCGTGCTGCTGGCGGACGCCGAAGTGGGCGGCGAGCGAGGACAGCTTACCGTTGGGCAGCGGCAGCCGCAGGTCGCGGGAGAGCACCATGGTGCAGATCCGCTGCTCGACCGGGGCGCGCAGGCCGGCCCGGGCGAACTCGCGCGAGATCATGTTCCAGTCGAAGAGCGCGTTGTGGGCGACCAGGACCCGGCCGTTCAGCCGGTCGGCGAATTCGTCGGCGATCTGCGGGAAGGTCGGGGCGCCGGAGAGCAGCTCCGACGTGAGGCCGTGGATCCAGACCGGGCCCGGGTCCCGCTGGGGGTTGACCAGGGTGTACCAGTGGTCGGTGACCTCGCCGTCCGGGTCCAGCTGGTAGACGCCCGCCGAGATGACGCGGTCCGAGCGGCCGAGGCCGGTGGTCTCGACGTCGACCACCGCGAAGCCCTCGGCGGGGGCGGCGGTGCGCTGGGCGGGGACCTGGACGGTCCGCGGCGCGCCGTACGTCTCGGGCTGGATCGGGTGCATGGTCCAACAGGATAAGCGCCGTCGGGCCCGCGTCCGGTCGAAATGTTCCGGCCGAGCGACCGGAATAGAGTATTCCGCATAGGCGTCGCCTAGCCGGTCGACGCCGTCAACCGGCTGCCGACACCCCCCGACGGCCGACTCCGTAAGGACGAACTCCCATGCGCGCCACCGTGATCCATGGCCCCAATGACATCCGGATCGAAGAGGTCCCGGACCCGGTGATCCAGCACCCGACGGACGTCGTGGTGCGGGTGGTGAACGCCTGCATCTGCGGCAGCGACCTGTGGGCGTACCGCGGGGTGGCCCAGCGGGTGGCCGGGCAGCGGATCGGGCACGAGTTCCTGGGCGTGGTCGAGGAGGCGGGCGCCGAGGTGCGCGGCTTCGCGCCGGGCGACCTGGTGGTGGCGCCGTTCGTCTGGTCGGACGGCAGCTGCGACTTCTGCCGGGAGGGCCTGCAGACCTCCTGCCCGCACGGCGGGTTCTGGGGCGAGGTCGGCTCCGACGGCGGCCAGGGCGAGGCGGTGCGGGTGCCGTTCGCGGACGGCACGCTGGTGAAGCTGCCGAAGGAGGCCGCGGGCGACGAGAAGCTGCTGCCGGGACTGCTGGCGCTGTCCGACGTGATGGCCACCGGGCACCACGCCGCCGTGTCGGCCCGGGTGCGCCCGGGCGTGACGGTCGCCGTGGTCGGCGACGGCGCGGTGGGCCTGTGCGGCGTGCTGGCGGCGCACCGGCTGGGCGCGGACCGCATCATCGCGCTGGGCCGGCACACCGCCCGCACCGACCTGGCCCGGCGCTTCGGCGCGACCGACGTGGTGGCCGAGCGCGGCGAGGCCGCGATCGAGGCGGTGAAGGAGCTGACCGGCGGCCAGGGTGCGCACGCGGTCCTGGAGGCGGTCGGGACCGAGGAGTCGATGCGTACGGCCGTCTCGATCGCCCGGGACGGCGGCGCGGTGGGCTACGTCGGCGTTCCGCACGGCGGCAGTGCGGGCGTCGACATCGGTCAGATGTTCGGCCGAAACGTTTCGCTCAACGGCGGCGTCGCCCCGGCCCGCGCCTACATCCCCGACCTGCTGCCGGACGTCCTCTCCGGGGCCATCGAGCCGGGTCTGGTGTTCGACCGGACGGTGGGCCTGGACGGTGTCCCGGACGGGTACCGGGCGATGGACGACCGCTCGGCGCTGAAGGTCCGGATCACTTTCTGACGATGCGTCAGAAGGGGCGGCACTGCTGGACGGTGCCGCCCCTTCGGCATGTGGCGGCGGTGTTGTGAAGTGGCGCGAGTGGTGGTTTTCGGCCAATTGGATAGTGCGAGAGGGTGAACGACTGGCTGATCGCGGTCAACCCCTTTCGGGGCGGGCGCGACGCTCCTAGCATTGCGCGGCGCGCACACGGATTGTGACGCCCCTCACGTCCGATCGTTCCCCGTGTGCGACCGCTACGCCGAAGGAGTGAGGAGAGACAGAGTGGATTCGCCGCCGATCACCACTACCCCTACGGAAGTCCAACTCATCGATGAGAGCGAGGAGTTCCGTACCCTGAGGCGCTCGTTCCGGAGCTTCGCCTTCCCGGTCACCATCGGCTTCGTGCTCTGGTACCTGCTCTACGTGCTGCTCTCCTGCTACGCGCCCGGCCTGATGGGCGCCAAGGTCGTCGGGCACATCAACGTGGCCCTGGTGCTGGGGCTGCTGCAGTTCGTCACCACCTTCGCCATCGCCGCCTGGTACGCCCGCTACGCCGACCGGCGGATCGACCCGACCGCCGCCGCGATCCGCGAGGCCCACGGCGCCGTCGTCCACGCTCCCCGGGAGTCCGCCGAATGACCCTGCTCGCCAGCTCCGCCACGGAGCACCGCGGCATCACGATGACCCTCTTCGGGTTGTTCGTGCTGGCCACCCTCGCGATCACCGTCTGGGCCGGGCGGCAGACCAAGGACGCGGCCGACTTCTACGCCGGCGGCCGCGGCTTCACCGGATTCCAGAACGGCCTGGCCATCTCCGGCGACTACATGTCCGCCGCGTCCTTCCTCGGCATCGCCGGCGCCATCGCGCTCTCCGGCTACGACGGCTTCCTCTACTCGATCGGCTTCCTGGTCGCCTGGCTGGTCGCGCTGCTGCTGATCGCCGAACCGCTGCGCAACTCCGGCCGCTTCACCATGGCGGACGTCCTCGCGTTCCGGATGCGCCAGCGCCCGGTGCGCACCGCGGCGGGCGTCTCCACCATCGTGGTGTCGATCTTCTACCTGCTCGCCCAGATGGTCGGCGCCGGGACGCTGGTCGCCCTGCTGCTGGGGGTCAACGGGGACGCCGCCAAGCGCTGGACCATCGTCGCGGTCGGCGCGCTGATGGTCGTCTACGTGGTGATAGGGGGCATGAAGGGCACCACCTGGGTGCAGATCGTCAAGGCCGTGCTGCTGATCGCCGGCACCGCGCTGATGACCGTCCTGGTGCTCGCCAAGTACCACTTCAACCCCTCGGAACTGCTCGGCGCCGCCGCCAGCGCGAGCGGCAAGGGCGCGGCCTTCCTCGAACCGGGGCTGAAGTACGGGGCCAGCGACACCAGCAAACTCGACTTCATCAGCCTCGGGATCGCGCTGGTGCTCGGCACCGCAGGCCTGCCGCACATCCTGGTCCGCTTCTACACCGTGCCCACCGCCAAGGCGGCCCGGAAGTCGGTGCTCTGGGCGATCGGCATCATCGGCGTCTTCTACCTGATGACCCTGGCGCTCGGCTTCGGCGCGGCGGCGCTGGTCGGCCCCAAGGCGATCAAGGCGGCCAACGCCTCCGGCAACACGGCGGCCCCGCAGCTGGCCGAGGTGCTCGGCGGAGGCTCCGGCACCACCGGCGGCGCGATCCTGCTCGCGGTGATCTCCGCCGTCGCCTTCGCCACCATCCTGGCCGTGGTCGCCGGACTCACCCTGGCGTCCTCCGCCTCCTTCGCGCACGACCTGTACGCCAACGTGATCCGGCGCGGCAAGGCCACCGAGAAGCAGGAGGTGCTCTCGGCGAAGTGGGCCGCCGTCGCGATCGGCGCGGTGGCCATCGTGCTCAGCCTCTTCGCGGGCAAGCTCAACACCGCCGCCCTGGTCGCCCTGGCCTTCGCGGTGGCCGCCTCGGCGAACCTGCCCACCCTGCTCTACTCGCTGTTCTGGAAGCGCTTCACCACCTCCGGCGCGGTCAGCTCGGTCTACGCCGGCCTGATCAGCTCGGTGGTGCTGGTGGCCTTCTCCCCGGTGGTCTCCGGCGCGAAGACCTCGCTGTTCCCGGACACCGACTTCCACTGGTTCCCGCTGGAGAACCCGGGCCTGGTCTCCATCCCGATCGGCTTCCTGGCCGGGTGGATCGCCACCCTGCTGTCCAAGGACCGACCCGACCCGGCGAAGTACGCTGAACTGGAGGTTCGGGCGCTGACCGGGCTGGGCGCCCACTGACCGGGCGCCCACCGACCGACCGGCGATGACTATGCTGGCCCGGCCCGCCGTGACGGTGGCCGGGCCGGCCGCATTCTCGGGAAGGGACGCACGTGCTGCTCGACACCTTCGGACGCCAGGCCGTCGACCTGCGGGTATCCCTCACCGACCGGTGCAACCTCCGCTGCACCTACTGCATGCCGGAAGAGGGCCTGCGCTGGCTGGCCAAGCCCGAGCTGCTGACCGACGAGGAGATCGTCCGGCTGGTCACCCTCGCGGTGCGCGACCTGGGCGTCCGGGAGGTCCGCTTCACCGGCGGCGAGCCGCTGCTGCGCCCCGGCCTGGTCGCCATCGTCGCCGCCTGCTCGGAGCTGGAGCCGCGCCCCGAGCTGTCCCTCACCACCAACGGCATCGGGCTGGCCCGTACCGCGACGGCGCTGCGCGAGGCCGGGCTCGACCGGGTCAACGTCTCGCTGGACACCCTCGACCCCGAGGTGTTCCACACCCTCACCCGCCGCCACCGCCACCAGGACGTGCTGGCCGGGCTGGCCGCCGCCGAGGCCGCCGGGCTGACGCCGGTCAAGCTGAACGCGGTGCTGATGCGCGGGGTCAACGACCACGAGGCGCCCGACCTGCTGGCCTGGTGCCTGGAGCACGGCTACGAGCTGCGCTTCATCGAGCAGATGCCGCTGGACGCCCAGCACGGCTGGGACCGCTCCGCGATGGTCACCGCCGAGGAGATCCTCGACCTGCTCGGTGCGCGGTTCACGCTCACCCCGGAGCCGTCCGCCCGCCGGGGCGCTGCGCCCGCCGAACGCTGGCTGGTGGACGGCGGCCCGGCCCAGGTGGGCGTGATCGCCTCCGTCACCCGCCCGTTCTGCCGGGCCTGCGACCGGACCAGGCTGACCGCCGACGGGCAGGTGCGCAACTGCCTGTTCGCGACCGGGGAGACGGACCTGCGCACCGCCCTGCGCTCGGGCGCGGACGACGCCGAGCTGGGCGCGCTGTGGCGGGCGGCGATGTGGGGCAAGAAGGCCGGGGCCGGGATCGACGACCCGGAGTTCCACCAGCCCGAGCGGCCGATGTCGGCGATCGGCGGCTAGCGGGCCTCGGGCGGCGTGGGAGGCCAGGAGCGCCCCGGGCGGTCAGGGCGTTTCGGACGGGTCCGGGGTCCAGTCGGCGAAGGCGACGACCTCCTTGAGGAAGCCGCGCACGCCGAGGAACTGGGACAGGTGCTCACGGTGCTCGTCGCAGGCGAGCCAGGTCTTGCGGCGGTCCGGGGTGTGCAGCTTGGGGTTGTTCCACACCAGCACCCAACGGGCGTCCGCCCGGCAGCCCTTGGCGGAGCAGATCGGCGTCTGCGAGGTGTCCATCGGGTCGTCCTCAGCGCTAGGCGGGTGGTCTGCACCGCCAGTGTTTCACGCGCTCCGCGCGGCCCGGAGGGAGCCCGCCCGGATCCGGGCATGGCGACGCCGGGCAGCCACGGGGGGAGCCGCCCGGCGTCGGTCCGTCGCTCCGACGGGGGATGCGGAGCGCGTACGCAGTATGTCACGCCAGGGGCCTCGGATGGGGAGGTCTTGCATGATTAATCTGAGCTTCTTCTGAGCTTTCTTCGAGCCTGATTCTCTCGAAACGTCGCGAAACGGACGGTCAGTTCGGGCCCTGTGAAGGATCGGTGGCAGCGGACTTTGCCCCATCTGTACCGGGGGCCCCAGCTGCCCCACCCCTCCCACCCGTCCCACCGGGGCCGAGCATCAGCGGGGTGTCCAGCGGGATGTCGAAGGTGCTCGGCAGTCCCGGCGCCCGCTCCCGGCCCGCGTTGGCGATCAGGACGGCGAAGTACGGCAGCAGCACGGCGCCGGCCAGCGCCGCGAACGCCAGCCACCGCTGGACGTCCCACAGCACCACGGCGAGCAGCACGCAGACCGTCCGGAGCAGCATCGAGACCACGTAGCGGCGCTGCCGCCCGCGGACGTCCTCGGTGAGGCTGCTCCGCGCTCCCGTGATCCGGTGGACCTGCTGTCCACCGTCGGCGCTCTTGCCCATGTCCTACCGCCCTCGTCCACGCTCCCGCGCGACTCGCCGCGCGGCCTCCTCACGGTACGCCTGGGCAGCGGGGACGACGAGACCGGGTGGGGCGGACCCACCCGGTCGGGTGTGCGAAGGGACTGTCCGGCCGATCGGGACGGCCGATCGGGACGGCAACAGGGATAGTGAGGGGCCTCACGACCGCCGGGAGAGGAACTGCGGCGGGACGGCGTCGGTGAGCCAGACGCCGTTGTCGCTGATCCGGAACTCGTGGCCGGCCGCCGCCATCGCGGCCGCGTTCACGGTGAGCACCACCGGGCGGCCGTGCCGGGCGCCGACCCGGACCGCGGTCTCGGTGTCCGCGGACAGGTGGACGTCCTGCCGGGCCATCGGGCGCAGGCCCTCCCGGAAGATCGACGCCAGGTGGCGGTCGGCGGTGCCGTGGTAGAGCACCGGGGGCGGCACGGTGGCGGCCAGGCCGAGGTCGACCGCCACCGTGTGGCCCTGGTTGGCGCGGATCGAGAGACCGTCCGCGGAGTAGCCGAAGCGGCGCTTGTTGTTGGTCGCCACCACGTGGTCCAGATCGGCCCTGGTCAGCCGGTTGCCCTTCGCCGCGAGGGCGGTGAGGAGCACGTCGATCCGGATCCAGCCGGACTCGTCCAGCGTGACGCCCACCCGCTCCGGTTCGTGCCGCAGGATGCGCGACAGCATCTTGCTCGTCTTGACCAGCCGCTTCTCGTCCATCATGTCTCTCGTATCCCCCCGTTGGTCAGTGGCTATGAGGCCTGGCTGACCGAACTCATGTTGAAGTCCGCGACACGCACGGGTGGCATCGCGGTGCGGGTGAAGTAGTCGCTCCACTCGCGGGGCAGGCAGCGCTCGGTGCGGCCCGCCTCGGTGATCCGGTCCAGCAGGTCCACCGGGGACTCGTTGAACCGGAAGTTGTTGACCGCGCCGACGACTTCGCCGTTCTCGACCAGGTAGACGCCGTCCCGGGTCAGACCGGTGAGCAGCAGCGTCGCCGGGTCCACCTCGCGGATGTACCAGAGGCAGGTGAGCAGCAGGCCGCGCTCGGTGCGGGCGATCATCTCGTCCAGGGTCGGCGCGCTGTCCTGGTCGGCCGTCTCCAGCACCAGGTTGTCGCCGAACGGGCGCAGCGGCAGGCCGGTGAGGCCGGCGGAGTGGCGGCTGGTGACCAGGTCGGTCAGCATGCCCTCGCGGATCCACTCGGTGGCGTCGATCGGCAGGCCGTTGTCGAAGACCGAGATGTCCCCGCCGGTCGAGTGCGCGAGGACGAACGGCTCCGACTCCAGGCCGGGTTCGGCCGGGTCCGTGCGCAGCGTGAGCGGCAGCCCGGCGAGCTTGTCGCCGATCCGGGTGCCGCCGCCGGGCTTGGAGAAGACGGTGCGGCCCTCGTGGGCGTCGCGGCCGACGGCGGACCAGGCGAGGCAGAGCATCAGGTCGGCGACGGCCGAGGGCGGCAGCAGCGTCTCGTACCGGCCGGCCGGCAGGTCCACCTTGCGGGCGCCCCAGCCGAGGCGCTTGGTCAGCTCGGTGTGCAGGGCGGTGACGTCCACGTCGGAGAAGTCCCGGGTGGCGGCGCCGGCCCACGCGGAGCCGGACAGGTCGGCGGTCTTGGCGTTGATCTCGACCATGCCGGTCGGCTGGTCGTGGCGCAGCCGCAGGCCGGTGGAGGTGCCCAGGTAGCTGCTGACCACCTCGTGCCGGGCGAAGCCGTACAGCAGTTCGCCCTGCGCGGCGGCCCGGGCGAAGGCCTCGCCGAGGGCCGGGCCGAAGGCGTCGAACACCGCGATCGAGGTCTCGGCGGGCGGCCGGGTGAAGTCCGGGGAGGACGGCCGGTCGGCCACCAGCGGCTGGGCGTCCTCGGCCGGGCCGGCCGCGCGGGCGGCCTCCTCGGCGGCGCGGACCAGGCCCTCCAGCTCGTCCGGGGTGACGGCCTCGCGGGAGACCACGCCGGAGGCGGTGCCCTCGGCCCCGGCCACGGTGGCGATCACGGTGAGGCGGCGGCCGCGGGTGACGCCGTTGGTGGTCAGCGAGTTGCCGGCCCAGCGCAGGTTGGCGGTGGACTCCTCGTCGGCGATCACCACGCAGCCGTCGGCGCGGGCGAGGCCGAGTGCCAGCTCGACCAGTTCGTGGGGCTGCATCGCGGTCATCAGTGACCCGCCTCCTGCTGGGTGTTGAGCACGTTGACGTTGCGGAACAGCGCCGACGGGCAGCCGTGGCTGACCGCCGCGATCTGGCCGGGCTGCGCCTTGCCGCAGTTGAAGGCGCCGCCGAGGACGTAGGTCTGCGGGCCGCCGACCGCCGTCATCGAGCCCCAGAAGTCGGTGGTGGTCGCCTGGTAGGCGAAGTCCTTGACCTGGCCGGCGAGTTCGCCGTTCTTGATGGCGTAGGCGCGCTGGCCGGTGAACTGGAAGTTGTAGCGCTGCATGTCGATCGACCAGGAGCGGTCGCCGACGATGTACAGGCCGTTCTCCACCCCGGCGAACAGGCCCTCGGTGTCCGGGCCGTCGGCGGCGGGCTGGAGCGAGACGTTGGCCATCCGCTGCACCGGCACGTGGGCCGGGGAGTCCGCGAAGGCGCAGCCGTTGGAGCGCTCGAAGCCCTTCAGCTTGGCCATGCCGCGGTCGAGTTGGTACCCGACCAGGGTGCCGTCCTTGACCAGGTCCCAGGACTGGGTGGCGACGCCCTCGTCGTCGTAGCCGATCGTGGACAGGCCGTGCTCGGCGGTGCGGTCGCCGGTGACGTGCATCAGCTCGGAGCCGTACCTGAGCGAGCCGAGCCGGTCGAAGGTGGCGAAGGAGGTGCCGGCGTAGGCGGCCTCGTAGCCGAGGGCGCGGTCCAGCTCGGTGGCGTGGCCGATCGACTCGTGGATGGTCAGCCAGAGGTTGGACGGGTCGATGACCAGGTCGTAGCGGCCGGCCCGGACGCTCGGCGCCTTCATCTTCTCGGCGAGCAGGGTGGGCAGTTCGGCGAGTTCGGCGTCCCAGTCCCAGCCCGTTGCGGTCAGGCCCCGGCCGTCGGGGGACGGCCCCCGGACCCCCGTGAGGTACTCGAAGCCGCGCCCGACCGGCGGGGCCAGCGTGCGCATCGAGTCGAAGGCCCCGGTGCGCTCGTCCACCGAGGTGGCCTCCAGCGTGGGGTGCAGCCGGATCCGCTGCTGGGTGGTGACGGTGCCCGCGGTGTCCGCGTAGAACTTGTTCTCCTGGACGGTCAGCAGGCTCGCCTGGACGTGCGAGACGCCCTCGGCGGCCAGCAGCCGCGAACTCCACTCGGCGAGCAGTGCGGTCTTCTCCGCGTCCGGCACCTCGAAGGGGTTCACCTCGTAGGAGGAGACCCAGGTGGCGTCCCGGTACACCGGCTCGTCGGCCAGCTCGACCCGTTCGGCGGAGCCGGCGGCCCGGCTGATCCCGCCGGACAGGCGGGCCACCGCGACGGCCTGCTCGGCGACCCGCGCCGCCGCGTCGGCGGTGAGGTCCACCCCGGCGGCGAAGCCCCAGGCGCCGTCCAGCAGCACCCGGACGGCGAAGCCGAGTTGCACGCTGTCGGAGGTGCCGGCCGGGCGGGCGTCGCGCAGCCGCCAGGAGGCGCTGCGGACCCGCTCCAGGCGGAAGTCGGCGTGGGCGGCGCCGAGTTCGCGGGCCCGGGTGAGGGCGGCGTCGGCGAGGGTGCGCAGCGGGAAGGCGAGGAACAGCGGGTCGACGGCGCGCCCGTGCGGGGCGCCGACGCTGTCGGCCGGAGGGATCGGAGGCAATCGTGCTCCCTGGTCGCGGAGGGTGGCGGTGCGGCGCCACACAGGGGCGCCCGCACCGCATCATGGCCGGTCCAGGGGGTTTCGGCCAGCGCATTTCGGCCGGTGCGCCGCCGTGGTGGCCGGTCGGTCAGCCGACGATCTCCCACCAGCCGTCCAGCTCCGGCGGGTTGTCCACGTCGACCCGCTCGCCGGGGCGTGGCACGGCCAGCGGGACGGCCTGCGCCTTGGCCTCGGCCAGCAGCCGCTCGATCGGCTCGGCCCACGGGTGCAGGCCCAGGTTGAAGGTGCACCAGTGCACCGGCACCAGCAGGCCCGCCTGGAGGTCGCGGTGGGCGCGCACGGCGTCCTCGGGGGTCATGTGGATGTCGGCCCAGGCGGCGTCGTAGGCGCCGATCTGCACCAGCGCGGCGTCGAAGGGGCCGTGCCGGTCGCCGATCCGGGCGTAGCCCTCGAAGTAGCCGGAGTCGCCGGTGTAGAAGACCTTGCGGTCGGGGCCGGCGATCACCCAGGAGCCCCACAGGGTGGTGTTGCGGGTCAGGCCGCGGCCGGAGAAGTGGTGCGCCGAGGTGAGGGTGAGCACCAGGTCGCCGAGGGTGCAGGTCTCGTCCCAGTCCAGCTCGATGATGCGGTGCTCCGGGACGCCCCAGCGGCGCAGGTGGCCGCCGATGCCCAGCGGCACCGCGAACGGCGCGGACTGGCTGCGCACCAGGCGCTTGACCGTCGCCATGTCCAGGTGGTCGTAGTGGTCGTGCGAGATCAGTACGGCGTCGACCTGCGGCAGCTCCTCCAGTTCCACCGGCACGGGGTGCAGCCGCTTGGGGCCGACGTGCGCGGCGGGGGAGCAGCGCTCGCTCCAGATCGGGTCGAGCAGCACCCGGGAGCCCTCGATCTCCACCAGCGCGGAGGCGTGCCCGTACCAGGTGATCGCCACGCCCTCGGCTGCCGGGCCGGGGCCGCCGGCGGGGCGGACGGTCGGCACGGGGTGGGCGGGGACGCGGCCCTCGCGCTCGAACAGCATCCGGCGGATGGTGCCGCGGTCGATGTCCGGGGCGGTGGTGGCCCGGGCCAGGGTGGAGGGGGCGTTGTGGAAGACGCCGTCGCGGTACTGCGGCGAGTCGCGCACCCGCTCCTCGTGCTCGCCGTCCGGCCGCCGGCCGAACGCCGCCGGCAGGTCGCGCAGCGACCAGGCGGCCGCTCCCAGGCCGGCCGCGAGGGCGGTCAGGGCCAGCAGCCGTCCGTTCCGGTGGGTGCTCCTGGGCCGTGCCTTGGTCATGCGCCCTGCCTTCGTTCCTCGCGGGACCCTTCGGGGGATCGGTACGGCCGGTCCCGGGTCGGCCCACACCACGGGGGCAACGGGTGCGCGGGGCCGTGTTGTTCCCGTACGGCGGCGCCGGCTGGGCTCCGGCCGTGGTTCGGTCAGGGCGGCTGAGCAGGTGCGGGGCGCTGCGGGTACGGATTGTCGGATTGCGACAGTTCCTCCGGTGCGGCGCTGTGGGAGCCCGATGCGCCGACACCGCCGACCGCCCGATAGCGTCACACTGCGTACGCGTTCCGACGTACGTCCGCACACACGGAGAGAGGTGGATCGTTGAGCCGCTCGGTTCTCGTCACCGGAGGAAACCGGGGCATCGGCCTCGCGATCGCCCAGGCCTTCGCCGAGGCGGGTGACAAGGTCGCCATCACCAGCCGCTCGGGCGAGGTGCCGGAGGCCCTGCAGAAGTACGACGTCCTCGCGGTGCGCTGCGACATCACGGACGCCGCGCAGGTCGACGCCGCCTTCACCGAGATCGAGGAGAAGCACGGCGCGGTCCAGGTGCTGGTCGCCAACGCGGGCATCACCAACGACACCCTGCTGCTGCGCATGTCCGAGGAGGACTTCACCTCCGTCCTGGACACCAACCTGACCGGGGCCTTCCGGGTGGTCAAGCGCGCCTCGAAGCTGATGATGCGCGCCCGCAAGGGCCGCGTCGTGCTGATCTCGTCCGTGGTGGGCCTGTCCGGCTCGCCGGGCCAGTCGAACTACGCCGCGTCCAAGGCGGGCCTGGTCGGCTTCGCCCGGTCGCTGGCGCGCGAGCTGGGCCCGCGCAACATCACCGTCAACGTGGTCGCCCCCGGCTTCGTCGACACCGACATGACCGCTGTGCTCAGCGACGAGCGCCGCGCGGACATCGTCTCGGGCGTGCCGCTGGGCCGCTACGCGTCGCCCGCCGAGGTCGCGTCCACCGTGCGGTTCCTCGGTTCGGACGAGGCCGCGTACATCACCGGAGCCGTCATTCCCGTGGACGGCGGATTGGGCATGGGTCACTGAGCATGACTGGAATCCTTGAGGGCAAGCGCATCCTGATCACGGGTGTGCTGATGGAGTCCTCCATCGCCTTCCACGCCGCCAAGCTCGCCCAGGAGCAGGGTGCGGAGATCATCCTCACCGCGTTCCCGCGTCCGAGCCTGACCGAGCGGATCGCCAAGAAGCTGCCGAAGCCGGTCACCGTGCTGCCGCTGGACGTCTCCAGCGAGGAGGAGCTGGCGGGCATCGCCGACACGGTCCGCGAGCACCTGCCGACCCTGGACGGCATCGTCCACTCGATCGGCTTCGCCCCGCAGGACGCCCTGGGCGGCAACTTCCTGGACACCCCGTGGGAGTCCGTGGCCACCGCGATGAACGTCTCGGCCTTCTCGCTGAAGTCGCTGACCATGGCGCTGCTGCCGCTGATGCAGGA
Source organism: Kitasatospora sp. NPDC127121 (assembly GCF_042677305.1). Classification (NCBI taxonomy): domain Bacteria; kingdom Bacillati; phylum Actinomycetota; class Actinomycetes; order Kitasatosporales; family Streptomycetaceae; genus Kitasatospora; species Kitasatospora sp. NPDC127121. The sequence goes on from NZ_JBHXTQ010000006.1 coordinate 143,587, forward strand.
CGGCGGCTCGGTCGTCGGCCTCACCTTCGACGCGCAGTTCGCCTGGCCGCAGTACGACTGGATGGGCCCGGCCAAGGCCGCCCTGGAGTCGACCAACCGCTACCTGGCGCGCTACCTGGGCGAGCGGGACATCCGCTGCAACCTGATCTCGGCCGGCCCGCTCGGCTCGATGGCCGCCAAGTCCATCCCGGGCTTCGGCGACCTCGCGGACACCTGGAACCACCGCTCCCCGCTGAAGTGGGACCTGACCGACCCGGAGCCGGCCGGCCGCGGCATCGTCGCGCTGCTCTCGGACTGGTTCCCGAAGACCACCGGCGAGATCATCCACGTCGACGGCGGTCTGCACGCCATCGGCGCCTGACCGCTTCGCCGCACACCGCTGCCCGGCACCCTCGTGGGGGTGCCGGGCAGCGGCGTTCCAGGACGTGCCAGGACGCCTCAGACGTCGGCGGGGGTGCACGCGCCGATGGCGCGGCCGGCCTCGACGGAGGCGCGCTGGGCGTCGCCGGCCCGGATGGCGTCGAGGATGGTGGCGTGGCCGATGTAGCGCTCGGCGATCAGCTCGGGGCCGACGTCGTGCCGCAGGTGGGCGCGGGTGACCTCGCCGAGGTCGGCGTAGACGGCGGCCAGCACGTCGTTGTGGGCGGCGGCGACGACGGCCTGGTGGAACGCGGCGTCGGCCTGGATGAAGTCCTCGGCGTCGCCGGAGTGCCAGGCGCTCTCGCGGCGGCCCAGTGCGGCGTCCAGCAGGCCGAGGTCGCGGTCGGTGCGGCGGGCCGCGGCGAGGCCGGCCGCGGAGGTCTCCAGGGCGGCCCGCAGCTCGGCGACCTGCGCCTGGTCGGCGTCGGCGAAGCGGCGGTGCATGACCCCGGCCAGCTCGCTGGTGGCGAGCACGTAGGTGCCGGAGCCCTGGCGGATGTCGAGCAGCCCGTTGTGGGCGAGGGCGCGGACGGCCTCGCGGACGGTGTTGCGGGCGACGCCGAGCTGTTCGACGAGTGCGGCCTCGGTGGGGATGCGTGAGCCGACGGGCCACTCTCCGGAGGTGATCTGGGCGCGCAGCTGCGCGATCACCTGGTCGGACAGCGGGGTGCGCCTCGGCGAGGACAGCGCCACGGGTACTCCTTGCGGCTACGGTTCGATGGACGGGGCCGGCGGGTGGGAGGGCCGGCGTCCGGTGGGGGTGCGGGTCGGCACATCATGCCAATTCGAAGGTGCGCCAATTCATCCCATCATTCTATGATGGTGCCCATGCCTCCCGCAGCAGACACCACCGCCTCCCCACGAACCGAGGCCCGGCCGCAGACCGAGCGGCCCTCCACGCCCTCCTCCGGCAAGCACCTGGTCTGGCTGTTCGCCATCGCGATCGCCGCCGCCGCCTTCAACCTGCGCCCCGTGGTCACCAGCCTCGGACCGCTGCTCGACCAGGTCCGCGCCGACCTCGGGATGAACCCGACGCTCGCCGGGCTGCTCACCGCCGTCCCGTCGCTCTGCTTCGGCCTGTTCGGCTTCGCCGCGCCCTCGATGGCCCGGCGGATCGGCCCGATCGCCGTGATCACCGCCGGCATGGGCGCGATCACCCTGGGCGTGCTGTCCCGCTCCTTCGCCGGCGGCACCGCGGTGTTCCTGCTGCTGACCGCGCTCGCGCTGGCCGGCGTGGCGGTCTCCAACGTGCTGATCCCGGTGGTGATCAAGCGCTACTTCCCGGACAAGGTCGGTCCGATGATCGGCCTGTACTCGATGGCGCTGTCGGCCGGCACCGCGCTGGCCGCCGCCGTCACCGTGCCGATGACCAGCGCGCTCGGCGGCGACTGGCGCTACGGCCTGGGCGTCTGGGCCGGTCTCGCCGCGCTGGCCCTGCTGCTCTGGCTCCCGGTGCTGCTGACCAAGCGCGAGCGCGGCGAGCGCGCGGGCGGGGCGGCCGCCGCCAGGCTGCCGATCACCCGCAGCCGGACGGCCTGGGCGATGGCCTGCTTCTTCGGCCTCCAGGCCACCGGCGCCTACGTGGTGATGGGCTGGATGCCGAAGATCTTCCAGGACGCCGGAGTCGACAAGGGCACCTCCGGGGTGCTGCTCGCGGTGACCATGGTGATCGGCGTGCCGGTCTCCTTCGTGCTGCCCAACCTGGCCGCCCGCCGCGGCGACCAGCGGCTGTTCGTCGTCGTGCTGGCCGCCTGCGGCATCGCCGGGTACGCCGGGCTGGCGCTGGCCCCGGCCGGCGCGTCGTGGCTCTGGGCGGTCCTGGTGGGCCTGTCCAACTGCGCCTTCCCGCTGGTGCTGACGATGATCGGGCTGCGCGCCCGCACCGCCGGCGGGGTCGCCCAGCTCTCCGCCTTCGCCCAGGGCGTCGGCTACCTGATCTCCATCCCCGGCCCGATCCTGATCGGCCGGATCTACCAGATGACCGGTGAGTGGTACGGCCCGCTGGGCTTCCTGGCACTGCTGCTGGTGCCGCAGATGCTGTTCGGCCTGCGGGCCGCGATGGCCCGGCACATCGAGGACGAGGCGGTCCACCCCGTGGCGCAGGTCAAGGCCTGACCAAGGGCCGGCCAACCCCGAGGGGTCGGTGACCGACGGGCGTGTTCGGGGTGGAAGAATCCCGGACATGCCCGTTCTCGATCCCAACCCGACCGACGGCCGCAAGCAGCTCGGCCAGATCGCCCTGGCGATCGCCGGCATCGTGGTGCTGGTGGCGATCATCGCCTCCGTCGCCGCCGCCATAGGCTGATCCGGTCCATCCCCCCCCGCGCACAACCGCCGCTCATCGGCCACCCCCCGTTTATCGGAAGGGCCGGACGAACGGCGGATGATGACACCCGCCACCCCTGCGAGTGGCGGCATCCGGGAGCATCGCGCCCCGGAGCGGCTTTTCTGCCAAGCTTGCTGGGTATGAGCGCCGACACGTCCCGCAGGATCATCGTTCTCCGCCATGCCAAGGCCGACTGGCCCAACGGCGTGGACGACCACGAGCGGCCGCTGGCCGACCGGGGCCGTCACCAGGCCCCGGACGCCGGCCGCTGGCTGGTCGACTCCGGCATCAACCCCGAGTACGTGCTCTGCTCCACCGCGCTGCGCACCCGCGAGACGTGGAAGCTGGCGGCGCACGAGCTGCCGAAGCGGGCCCGCAAGACCGTGTACGAGGACCGGATCTACGAGGCCAGCCCCGGCGAGATCATCGCCGTCCTCCAGGAGACCCCGGAGGAGTACGCGGACGTGGTGCTGGTCGGGCACAACCCCGGCGTGCTGGGCCTGACCCAGGTGCTGGCCGGGGACGCGGGCGACCGGGACGCGCTGGAGCGGCTGCGGCTCGGCGGCTTCCCGACGGCGGCGATCGCGGTGCTCAGCTTCAGCGGCTCGTGGAAGGGCGTCGAGCCGGGCGCGGCCGCGCTGGTCTCGTACTACACGCCGCAGGACTGACCCGGTACGGAGCTCCGGGTTCCGTACGGGCTCCGTTGCTCCGGGCTTCGGGCTTCGATGACGACGAGGGGCGCGCGGACCAGGTC
>NZ_JBHXTQ010000006.1:147096-162735 GCF_042677305.1 Kitasatospora sp. NPDC127121
TGCCCGGCGAGGGTGGGTCGGGGGCCTGGGGGGGGCTGGGGCCGCGGGGGTTGCGCGTTGCCCTCCGCGCCGGCGGGGCGCCCCCGCCCCCCCCCCGCCCCTCTCGTGCGTCTTCAGGCCTTACTCGGTCAGGCTGCCGTCCACCTCGTCGGCCGCCTCGACCTCCTCCCGGGTGATGCCCAGCAGGTACAGCACAGTGTCCAGGAACGGCACGTTGACGGCGGTGTCGGCGGCCTCGCGCACCACCGGCTTGGCGTTGAACGCCACACCCAGCCCGGCCGCGTTCAGCATGTCCAGGTCGTTGGCGCCGTCGCCGATCGCCACCGTCTGCGACAGCGGCACCTTCGCCTGCTCGGCGAACCGGGCCAGCCAGCGGGCCTTGCCCGCGCGGTCCACGATCTCGCCGACCACCCGGCCGGTGAACTTGCCGTCCACCACCTCCAGGGTGTTGGCGGCCGCGAAGTCCAGCCCCAGCTCCTCGACCAGGTGGTCGGTGACCTGGGTGAACCCGCCCGACACCACCGCGACCTGGAAGCCCAGCCGTTGCAGGGTGCGGATCAGGGTGCGCGCCCCCGGCGTGAAACGGACCTCCGCGCGCACCTTCTCGGTCACCGAGGCGTCCAGCCCGGCCAGCAGCGAGACCCGGGCCCGCAGCGACTCGGCGAAGTCCAGCTCGCCGCGCATCGCCTGCGCCGTCACCTCGGCGACCTCCTCCTCGCAGCCCGCGTGGGCCGCGAACAGCTCGATCACCTCGTCCTGGATGAGCGTGGAGTCGACGTCCATCACCACCAGGCGCTTGGCCCGGCGCTCCAGCCCGGCCGCGACCACCGCGACGTCCACCCGCTGGGCGGCCGCCTCCTGGGCCAGCTCGGCCCGCAGCTCGTCGGTGGCCACACCGGACACGGCCAGCTCGACCGCCGTCACCGGGTACTTGGCGAGCCGGAACACGCGGTCGATGTTGCCGCCCGCCGCGGTGATCCGGGAGGTGAGCGCGGAGACGGCGGCGGAGGTCAGCGGATTGCCGAGCACGGTGACGTGCGAACGGCCCTCGCGGCGCGGCCGGTTGTCGCCGATGCCGGAGAGGATCTCGGCCTGGAGCTTCTGCTCCTCCGCCCAGCGGTGCACGGTGGCCCGCAGACCGCCCTCGGCGCCGGGAGCGGTGGGCGGGGTGACCAGTGCGCAGAGCGTGATGCGGCCACGGGTCACGACCTGTTCGATGTCGATCACGTCGACGGCGAAGCCGGCCAGGGTGGCGAAGAGGCCGGCGGTGATGCCGGGGCGGTCCTTGCCGAACACCTTGACGAGCAGGGTGCGCTCGTCCGCGGTCCGGGGCTGGGCGGCGGGGAGGGGCTCAGCGGCCAGGGGCGATGCGTTCATGGTGCCTCCCACGCTACCCGCCGGCCGGCGGGCCCAGAGCACCCGTCCCACGTCGCGGACGGGTGCCGGGTAGCAGCCTGGTCACAGTCACCCGGGGTGACTTTTATTGGCGGTCAGCAGGCTGGAATGATTCCCCCCGTCAGTTTCGGAAACATCGCACCCCTGGTCGGGGGCACAATTCGGGGGAACCGAGAGAGCGGGGCAGGCGCGCAGTGCCGCAACTCGTCATCGATATCAACGGACAGCAGCGGACTCTGGAGCCCGGGCGGTCCTACACCCTCGGGCGCAACCCGCAGTCGGACTTCCCGTTCGACGACGCCAGGGTCTCCTGGCACCACGGGACCATCACCTTCAACGGCAGCGGCTGGCAGCTGGACGACCACGGCAGCACCAACGGCACCTACACGGCCGGTGCCCGGACGATGCAGGCCCAGCTGTTCCCCGGCGCCGTCGTCAACCTCGGCAACCCGGAGAACGGACCCCGGCTCGGCTTCTCCGCGCCCGCCCACGCCACCCCGCACGCCGCCGCCCCGCAGGCTCCCGCCTGGCACGAGGCCGCCACCAGCCGCAGCGCCGCGCCGACGCCCCAGCCGCCGGCCCCGCAGCAGGGCTGGTCGCCGCAGGCCCCCTACCCGCCGCAGCCCGAGCAGGCCTGGGCGGGCCGACCCCAGCCGCCGTTCCCGCAGCAACAGCAGCAGCACGCGCCCCAGCCCCAGCAGGGCGGCTTCCCGCAGCAGCAGGCCTTCCCGCCCGACCCGCAGGACGGCGCCGGCCCGCAGCCGACGATCATCCGCAACCTGACCGCCGCCATGCGCACCGTCCGGATCGGCCGCGCGCTCGACAACGACGTCGTGGTCTCCGACCTCCAGGTCTCCCGCCACCACGCCGAGCTGCGCCAGCTCCAGGACGGCCGCTACGAGATCGTCGACCTCGGCAGCCACAACGGGATCTTCCTCAACGGCCAGCGGGTGCAGCGCCAGCTGATGGGCCCGCAGGACCGGCTGACCGTCGGCCACTCCAGCTTCGTGCTGGTCGGCGACCAGCTGCAGGAGTTCGTCGACACCGGCGCGGTCTCCTTCTCCGCCCGCCACCTGACCGTCGAGGTCGAGCACAAGGGCGCCAAGAAGATCCTGCTCGACGACGTCAGCTTCGGCGTCCCGGAGAAGTCCCTGGTCGCCGTCATCGGCCCGTCCGGCTCCGGCAAGTCGACCCTGCTGCGCGCCCTCACCGGCTACCGCCCGGCCGACCGCGGCGAGGTCCTGTACGACGGCCGCAACCTCTACAAGCAGTTCGCCGAGCTCCGCTCGCGCATCGGCCTGGTGCCGCAGTCCGAGATCCTGCACAAGGAACTCACCGTCCGCACCGGCCTCAAGTACGCGGCCCAGCTGCGCTTCCCCGGCGACACCGAGGCGCGCGAACGCGCGGCCCGGATCGACGAGGTGCTGTACGAGCTGCGCCTGGACAAGCGCGCCGACAACAAGATCACCGCGCTCTCCGGCGGCCAGCAGAAGCGCGTCTCGGTCGCCCTGGAACTGCTCACCAAGCCGTCGCTGATCTTCCTGGACGAGCCCACCTCGGGCCTCGACCCGGGCATGGACCGCGAGGTCATGCAGATGCTGCGCGGTCTCGCCGACGACGGCCGCACCATCCTGGTCGTCACCCACTCGGTGGCCGAACTCGCGCTCTGCGACCGGCTGCTGGTGATGGCGCCGGGCGGCGCGGTGGCCTACTTCGGCCCGCCGGACGAGGCGCTGCACTTCTTCGGGTACGAGACCTGGGCGGACGTCTTCCAGGCCTTCGAGAACTACCCGGACCACGACTGGGCCGGCCGCTACCGCGGCTCGGTGCACTACCAGCAGTACTCCGCCCCCGACGTGGAGTCGGGCGAGGTGCAGCACGCCCAGGTCGCCCAGGAGGCCGTCCGGCCGCCGAAGCCGCAGAGCTGGGGCTCGCAGCTGTGGACGCTGATGCGCCGCTACATGTCGGTCCTCGCCTCGGACCGCGGCTTCCTGGCGCTGTCGGTGCTGCTGCCCGCCGTCATCGGCGCGGTCAGCGTGCTGGTCCCCAACGGGGCGGGCCTCGCACCCAACCCGAACACGCAGCTCCACCTCAACAGCGGGGCCGCGACGATTCTCATGATCCTGGCGATCGGAGCCTGCTTCTCCGGAGCGGCCAACTCGGTCCGCGAGCTGATCAAGGAACGGGCCATCTACGAACGGGAACGGGCCACCGGGCTCTCCCGCTCGGCGTACATGATGTCCAAGATCATCGTGCTGGGCTTCTTCAGCGTGATCCAGGGCGCCATCGTCGCCGCGGTCGGCTTCCTGCCGCGCAAGCTCCCCGAGCACGGCCTGATCGTCAAGGACCTGCCGATCATCGAGATGACCATCGGCATGATCCTGCTCAGCTTCACCGCGATGATGTTCGGCCTGATGATCTCGGCCCTGGTCAAGACCGCCGAGAAGACCATGCCGCTGCTGGTCATGTTCGCCATCATCCAGGTCGTCTTCACCGGCTGCCTGTTCCAGCTCTTCGGCAAGCCCGGCCTGGAGCAGGCCGCCTGGCTGATGCCGGCCCGCTGGGGCACCGGCATCGTGGCCACCACACTGGACCTGTCCAAGCTCATGGGCCCCTGGAACAAGGACTTCCAGAACCCCCAGTACGACCCGCTGTGGACCAGCAGCGTCGCCCAGTGGGCGATCGACGCGGGCGCGCTGATCGCGATCTCGATCGTCATCGGCGTCATCGTCACCCGGCTCCAGCGCCGCCACGAGCCCGAGGTCATGCAGAAGGGCTGACCCCCTTCGCCCCGCCCGCCTTCGCCCCGCCCGCCGAGGGGCGGCTCTCCCGTCACCGGAGAGCCGCCCCTCCTCCATTGCGCGGGCCCCGAGTCCTAGGTCCCGAGGCCCGCGCCCACCCCGGCCGCGGACCGACGCGGCGGCGCCCGCGGCGGCGGTAGTTTGGCGGTATGCCCAGCACGCCCAGCGACCGCCGGAGCCCGGCCGGCCCGCACCTCGACCTGCGCGGCCCCGCCCGCCCGATGCCCGGCTGCGACCCCTGCCTGGCCGGCATCGAGGCGGTCAGCCAGGCGCTGCTCGCGATGAGCCGGCACCTGGAGGTCCGCGAGGTGCTGCGCCGCATCACCGCCTCCGCCCGTGACCTGCTCGGCGCCGAGTACGCGGCCCTGGGCGTGCCCGACGACCACGGCGGCTTCGCCCAGTTCGTCGTCGACGGCGTCACCGACGAGCAGTGGCGGGCGATCGGCCCGCTGCCCCGCCAGCACGGCGTCCTCGCCAAGATGCTGCACGAGACCGGCCCCACCCGGCTCGCCGACGTCCGCAAGGCCCCGGCCTTCGGCGGCTGGCCGGCCGCCCACCCCGAGATGGACGCCTTCCTCGGCATGCCCATCCTGGCCGCCGAGGCCGCCGAGGACGAACCGCAGGTCACCGGCGTCATCTTCCTCGCCAACAAGCGCGGCGGCGGCCTGTTCACCGACCACGACGAGGAGCTGCTGCGGATACTCGCCGCGCACGCCGCCCTCGCCCTCTCCAACGCCCGCCTGTACGAGCGCAGCCGCGAACTCACCCTGGCCGGCGAACGCGCCCGCATCGCCCACGACCTGCACGACGCCGTCGCGCAGAAGCTCTTCTCGCTGCGGCTCACCGCCAAGGCCGCCGCCACGCTCGTCGACCGCGATCCGGCCCGGGCCCGCGCCGAACTCGCCGAGGTCGCCCGGCTCGCCGCCGAGGCCGCCGACGAACTGCGCGCCGTCGTCGTCGAACTGCGCCCCGCCGCCCTGGAGGAGGACGGGCTGAGCGCCACCCTCGCCTCCCAGGTGCAGGTCCTCGACCGGGCCCACACCGCGGACGTCGCCTTCGCCGCCGACGGCGTCCGCGCCCTGCCGCCCGCGCAGGAGGCCGCGCTGCTGCGGGTCGCCCAGGAGGCGCTGCACAACGCGCTGCGCCACTCCGGCGCGGGCCGCGTCACCGTCACCCTGGCCGGCACGCCCGCGCGCGGCGCCGTGCTGCGGGTGCGCGACGACGGGCACGGCTTCGACCCCGAGTCCGTCCGCCGGGCCGGGCGCCACCTCGGCCTGGCCTCGATGCGCGACCGCGCGGCCGCCGTCGGCGGCACGCTCACCCTGGAGTCCGCCCCCGGCCGGGGGACGCTCGTCGAGATGGAGGTCCCCGGTGCCTGACCGCACGCCTGACCGCACGCCGTCGATCCGCGTCCTGCTGGTCGACGACCACCAGGTGGTCCGCCGCGGACTGCGCACCTTCCTGGAGGTCCAGGACGACATCGAGGTGGTCGGGGAGGCCGCCGACGGGGCCGAGGGCGTCGACCGCGCCCGCGAACTCGACCCCGACGTCGTCCTGATGGACCTCAAGATGCCCGGCGTCGACGGCATCGAGGCGCTGCGCACGCTCAAGGGCGAGGGCAGCCGGGCCCGGATCCTGATCGTCACCAGCTTCACCGAGCACCGCACGATGGTCCCCGCGCTGCGGGCCGGCGCCGCCGGGTACGTCTACAAGGACGTCGACCCGGAGGCGCTGGCCGGCGCGATCCGCTCGGTGCACGCCGGCCACGTCCTGCTCCAGCCCGAACTGGCCGAGGCGCTGCTCGCCGACGACGGCCCGCGCGCCCCGCAGGGCCGCGGCGGCACCCTCACCGAACGCGAGCGCGAGGTCCTCGGCCACATCGCCGACGGCCGCTCCAACCGGGAGATCGCCCGCAGCCTGCACCTGTCGGAGAAGACGGTGAAGACCCACGTCTCCAACATCCTGATGAAGCTGGACCTGGCGGACCGGACCCAGGCGGCCCTGTGGGCCGTCCGCAACGGCGAGGCGCGGGACGGCGGCGGCCCGTCCTAGCGGCCCGCGTGCTCCCGGTAGCTCAGCGGTCCGCGTGCTGAGCAGCTCTCGTACTCAGCGGTCCTCGCGCTCGTCGACCAGCGCGTTGTACGCCGCCACCTGCGCCCGCCGGGCGGTGCGCCGCAGCGGCGCCAGCACCGCCTGCCGCGCCGCCATCTCGGAGGCGCTGACCGCCGCGCCGTGCCCGCCCGCGGCGATCGCCAGCAGCGCCGACACCTGCCGGGCCGACTCCAGCACCCGCACCGCACGCGGCGGGTACCCGGGCGCCAGCAGTTCGGCGTGCCCGCGCCGGCGGTACGCCTCCAGCGCCCGCAGCGCCTCCGGCCCGGCGCCCGCCACGTCCAGCCGGGTCAGCAGGAGCGTCGCCTCGCGCAGCCCGTCGGCCAGCTCCCGTTCGGCCTCGTGCAGCGACGGGACGTCGGCCGGCGGTGTGTCGTTGGTCTCAAGGCAGCGCCACAGCACCGTCGCCGAACGGTCCCCGGCCGGGCCGAACACCTCCACCTCCGGCACCAGTCCGAGCGGGACGCCCACCGCCAGCACCGCCTCCCCGACGCCCATCGCCCGCTCGTTGAACGGCGCCGGACCGGTCAGCCCCAGCGGGTGCCCGGCGGACGGCAGCGCCAGCCGCAGGCCCTTCACCCCGAGCACCCGAAGCCGTCCCAGCGCCCAGGTGAGGCCGTGCCGTTCGCCCGGCCCGTCCCCGGGCAGCCCGGTCACCCGGTGGCTCTCGTCGTCGCCCAGCACGGCCGCGGCGGCGTTGTCCGGCGGCACCAGACCGGCCAGCAGGGCGTTGCCCCACGCGGTCAGCCGCCCCGAACGGGGTTCTTCGTACGGATTGTCGGGAGGAGTCGCGAGCATCCGGCCAGCCTACGGAATCGGCGGTCATCCGCGTGGCGTAGGTTTGCCCATGCGTGTGCGGCGCACCCACCCCGTGCCCACCGGCTGCCGGAGTAGGCTCGCCGCCCGCACCGACGGCCGAAATTCTTGTATTGGGGAAGGCGTAGGCATGAGCGACGTGCTGGAGCTGGTGGACGTATCCGTGGTCCGGGAGGGACGCGCGCTGGTCGACCAGGTCTCGTGGTCCATCTCCGAGGGGGAGCGCTGGGTCATCCTGGGCCCCAACGGCGCCGGGAAGACCACCCTGCTGCAGATCGCCGCCACCTACCTGTTCCCGACCGCGGGCAAGGTGTCGGTGCTGGGCGAGAAGCTGGGCGAGGTCGACGTCTTCGAGTTGCGCTCCCGGATCGGCCTGGCCGGCGCCGCCATGTTCGACAAGCTGCCGGCCGAGCAGACGGTGCTGCAGACCGTGCTGACCGCCGCCTACGGCATGACGGTCAGCTGGCAGGAGACGTACGAGCAGTTCGACGAGTCCCGCGCGCTCGCGCTGCTCGACCGGATGGGCATGTCCAACCTCACCGGCCGCAAGTTCGGCACCCTCTCCGAGGGCGAGCGCAAGCGCACCCTGATCGCGCGCGCCCTGATGACCGACCCCGAGCTGCTGCTGCTCGACGAGCCCGCGGCCGGCCTGGACCTCGGCGGCCGCGAGGACCTCGTCCGCCGGCTCGGCGCGCTCGCCCAGGACGAGTTCGCCCCGGCCATGGCGATGGTCACCCACCACGTCGAGGAGATCGCGCCGGGCTTCACCCACGTCCTGATGATCCGCCAGGGCAAGGTGCTCACCGCCGGTCCGATCGACACCGAGCTGACCGCCCGCAACCTCTCCAAGTGCTTCGGCCTGCCGCTCACCCTGGAGCGCCACGGGGACCGCTGGTCCGCGCAGGGCCTGCCGCTGGGCTGAGGCCCCGTCCGCGCCTCGCACACGCCTCGCACGCACCTCGCACGCTCCGATGTCGTCGGGTTTCCGGGGACCGGTCGCACGCGCGACCGGTTTCCGCCCCTCGACCTGCGGGAACTGTCCGCCTCGAAGGCCCTTCGCTCCCTAGGATGGACACGTGGACAGCTGGATCTGGTGGCTCCTGGCCGCCGTCGGGCTCGGCATACCGCTGGTGCTGACCGCGATGCCGGAGTTCGCCATGTTCGCGATCGGTGCGCTGGCGGCCGCCGGGGTGGCCGGGCTGGGCGGAGGCGCGGTCTGGGAGACCCTGGTCTTCATCGCGGTCTCGGTCTCGCTGCTGGTCTTCGTCCGCCCGATCGCCTACCGGCAACTGCGGCAGGGCCCGCACATCAAGATGGGCATCGAGGCGCTCCAGGGCGCCACCGCGGTCGTCGCGGAAACCGTCGACGGGGAGGGCGGACGGATCAAGCTGAACGGCGAGATCTGGTCGGCCCGAGCGCTCCACCCGGACAGCGTGTACCAACCGGGGCAGCAGGTCGACGTCGTCGAAATCCAGGGCGCGACCGCCCTGGTCGTCTAGGGGAGAGTCCGTGGAACCCGTCCTTATCGTTTTGGTCGTCCTGGTCGTGGTGGCCTTCATCGCGCTGATCAAGACGATCCAGGTCATCCCGCAGGCCAGCGCCGCGATCGTGGAGCGCTTCGGCCGCTACACCCGGACGCTCAACGCAGGCCTGAACATCGTCGTCCCGTTCATCGACCGGGTCCGCAACCGGATCGACCTGCGCGAGCAGGTCGTGCCGTTCCCGCCGCAGCCGGTGATCACCCAGGACAACCTGGTGGTCAACATCGACACGGTGATCTACTACCAGGTCACCGACCCGCGCGCGGCCACCTACGAGGTCGCCAGCTACATCCAGGCCATCGAGCAGCTGACCGTCACCACGCTGCGCAACATCATCGGCTCGATGGACCTCGAATCCACCCTGACCTCGCGCGAGGTCATCAACGCCGGTCTGCGCGGCGTCCTGGACGAGGCCACCGGCAAGTGGGGCATCCGGGTCAACCGCGTCGAGCTGAAGGCGATCGAGCCGCCCACCTCCATCCAGGACTCGATGGAGAAGCAGATGCGCGCCGACCGTGACAAGCGCGCCGCGATCCTCACCGCCGAGGGCCAGCGGCAGGCCCAGATCCTCAAGGCCGAGGGTGAGAAGCAGGCCGACGTGCTCCGGGCCGAGGGTGAGGCGCAGGCCGCTGTGCTGCGCGCCGACGGTGAGGCGGCCGCGATCCGGACGGTCTTCGAGGCCATCCACGACGGCGACGCCGACCAGAAGCTGCTCGCCTACCAGTACCTGCAGACCCTGCCCGAGCTGGCCAAGGGCGACTCCAACAAGCTCTGGATCATCCCCAGCGAGGTCGGCGACGCCCTCAAGGGCCTCGGCGGCGCCTTCGGCGGGCTGACCGGCAACCCCGGCATCAACGGCGGCGCGGTCGCCGCCCCGAGCGTGCCGCCGGCGGCCCCCGCGGCCACCCAGGTGCCGCTCGACCCGGCGGCCGGCCCGCGCCCGGTGGACACCGAGAAGGGTGCCGCCCGCCCCCGGGTGGACCCGGCCCGCGAGTACCGCAAGATCGACCCGGAGTGACCGGCTGAACCGTCCGGCCCGGGGGCCCGCCACCGCACGGTGGCGGGCCCCCGGCGTGTGGCCGGTCGTGGCGTGTGGCGGTTGTGGCGTACGTCCCGAATCGTGGGCGGCCCTGGTCCGACCGGTGGGCCGTCCGGCATGATCCCCCCGGACAGGACCGAGAGGAGAGGTGACCCATGACGCTCTGGGAGGGCATCGCCGTCCTGGTGGCGGGCGTCGGCGCCGGGATGATCAACGTGATCGTCGGCTCCGGCACGCTGATCACGTTCCCGGTGCTGCTCGCCATCGGGATTCCGCCGGTCACCGCCAACGTCTCCAACACCTTCGGCCTGGTGCCCGGTTCGCTCAGCGGCGTGATCGGCTACCGCCGCGAGCTGGCCGGCCAGGGCCACCGGCTGCTGCGCCTGGGCACCGCCTCGCTGCTCGGCGGACTGGTCGGTGCGCTGCTGCTGATCAGACTGCCGAAGGGCGCCTTCGACGCGATCGTCCCGGTACTGATCCTGCTCGCCCTCGTCCTGGTGGTGATCCAGCCCAGGGTCGCCAAGGCGGTCGCCGCCCGCCGCCGCCCCGACGTCGACCCGGACGGCGGCCTGCTGCTGTTCGTCGGCGTCTTCCTCACCGGCATCTACGGCGGCTACTTCGGCGCCGCGCAGGGCGTCCTGCTGCTGGCGCTGATGGGCATGCTGCTCAAGGAGGACCTGCAGCGGATCAACGCCGTGAAGAACGCGCTGGCGATGGTCGTCAACGGCGTCGCCGCGCTGTTCTTCCTGTTCACCTCCACCGTCAACTGGGCGGCCGCCGGCCTGATCGCGGCGGGCTCGCTGGTCGGCGGCCTGCTCGGCGCCAAGGTCGGCCGCCGCCTGCCGCCGGCCGCGCTGCGCGGGATCATCGTGGTGGTCGGCCTCGTCGCGGTCACCAAACTGCTGCTGAGCTGATGAGCTGAGCAGCCGTCGGGGGCTGTCCGGCAGCGGCTGTGTCGTCCGGTGCGCAGGGCCCCGGCTCGGTATGTTCCTCGCAGTGCACGCCTGACCGGACGGCGAGACGACGAACGGAAGAGCTTCGATGAGCAGCAGGGCACGGCTGAGCGAGGACGAGATCACGGCGGCTCTGGCCGCACTGCCGCGGTGGACCAGGGAGGGCGACGGCATCGTCCGCGCCGCCGACGCCCCCGACTTCCCGGCGGCGATCCGGGTGGTCGTCGCCGTCGCCGAACAGGCCGAGGCGCTCGACCACCACCCCGACGTCGACATCCGCTGGCGCACCCTGCGCTTCGTCCTCTCCACCCACAGCGCGGGCGGGCTGACCGGCCTGGACTTCACCCTGGCCGCCCGCATCGACGAGGCGCTGAACGCCGAGTCCGCGGGCTGACCTCCCGGACCCCCGAGGCCGGGGCGGCGCGCTCGAACGGGCGTGAGATGCTGACTGCCGCATCGGCAGGCGGCTCGGGAGGGACGGGAACGGATGGCGCAGGAGCCCTTCGGAGACGCCCAGCAGCAGCCGTGGTACCCCCAGGGCCAGCAGGCCTGGCCGGTCGGCGGGCACCAGGAGCCGCAGCCGCGGGATCACCCGCAGGACCACCCGCAGCAGGAGTACTGGCAGACGACGTCGGGCTACGGCCAGGGGGCGTACGGGCAGGGCGGGTACGGGCAGGACCTGCCGTACCCGCAGCCGGACGGGCAGGGCCCGCCGTACGGACAGGACCCGCAGTACGGGCAGACCGGGTACGTCCAGGGCGGGTACGTCCAGGGCGGTTACGCCGAGGGGCAGTACCAGCCGTACCACCCGCACCCGGACCACGGGCAGCAGCAGTACGCGCCGTACGCCGTCCCGGAGCAGCAGCCTGCGGGGGAGGGGCTGTACGTCCCGGTGGGGGCGGAGTACTCGGCCGACGGGTACGTGCACATCGAGGACGCCGAGCCCGTTCCGGTGGAGCCGTCCACGGAGCCGGAGCCCGAGCCGGGTACGACGCCCGAGGCCGCGCCCGTCGCGCCGTCGCGGGCTGCCGCCCGTCGGGGCAGGTCCTCGAAGGCAGGCTCTCCGGGGGCGGGTTCTTCGCAGGCTGGCTCTTCGCTCTCGGCCAGGGCCCGGGCCGCCGCCGGGGCGGTGCTCACCGGCGAGCACGTGCCCAGCCGGCGGACCCTGCTGGTGCGCACCGGCGCCGGGGTGGCCGCGCTGGGCGTGCTGGTCGCGGCCGGCCTGATGGTCGGGGCCGAGGGTGGCGGCAGCGCGGCCGCGACCAGCGGCGGGGAGCCCGGTTTCGCCGTCGCGCACACCAAGGTGTGGTCCGCCCAGCCCGCCGCGTCCGGGTCGTCGGGTGACGACACGCTGGTCGGCAGCTGGCTGCTGGCCGATGCGGTGGTCCGCGCCGACGCCGCCGGTGTGCGGGCCTACGACCTCGCGGCCGGCAAGCCCGTCTGGTCGGTCGAGCCGCCGGCGGCCGGGGCCGTCCCGTGCGGGCTGTCGGCGGGGGTCAACCAGGCGGGGCTGGGCGCGGTGCTGTTCCGGGCCCAGGCCGACCCGAAGAGCCCGTGCACGCTGGTCGCCGCCGTGGACACCAAGACCGGCAAGACCGCGTGGACGAAGACCGTCTCGGACGCCAAGGGCGCGTACGGCGCGAGGATCGGCGTCACCGAGGACAAGGTGATCGCGGTCGGCGACGACCGGGCGGTCGCCTGGGAGTCCGCGGACGGCAAGGACGTCTGGCAGTACACCGGTCAGGGCAAGTTCTGCACCCTGTCCGGCGGCGTGACCGGCAAGACCGTGCTGGTCGCCTCCTCCTGCGCCGACTCGACCCCCGCCGACCAGGCCGTCGCACTGAACACGGCGGACGGCAAGGTCAGTTGGTGGCGCGGCCTGAACAACCGGCCGAAGACGGTGAGCGTGCTGTCCGCCGAGCCGTCCGTCGTCCTCACCACGGGCGAGAAGCCGGAGGACGACCGGGTGTTCGCCTGGGGCGCGGGCGGCGACCCGGCCGCCGAGATCCCGGTGGTCGGCGACGGCGGCCGGCTGGACGTCGCCCACGGCACGTTCTCGGCCACCCCCGAGGTGTTCTTCCAGAACCGCACGATGGTCACCACGTTCGTCCCGGCGAACGGCGGCGGACCGGTCGCGGCGGTCGGTTACGACCTCGACACCGGCAAGCAGCGCTGGAAGGCGCCGACCGCCGCCAAGGGCACCGTCCGGGCGGTCGGCGTCGACGGCGGCGCGCTGGTGCTCGCCGCCGACGAACGCCGCGACCAGCCCGCCCGCCTCAGCCGGTTCCCGCTGGCCGGCGGCCAGGAGGCGACCGGTGGCAACTTCCCGCAGGGCACCGGTTCGCTGCTGGTCTCCGGGCGGGTGCTGATCGGCGGCGGGCGGGTGGTCGTGATGCCCGAGCACTCGGCCAACTACGGCACGGCGGCGGGCTACCAGGCGAAGGGCTAGCCCGCCCCCGTCGGGCGCGGCTCGCGGCCGCGTTCACGCCGCCGGGACGGCTGTCGGAGCGGGCTGGCCCGGCACGGCCGGCAGCCAGTCGGCCAGCTCCCGGGCCTCCGAGCCGCGCAGGCCGAGCGCCAGCATGAGGGTGGCCTGCGGGGTCGGTACGAACGGCCGGCGCAGCAGCCTCATCCCGGCCTGCTCGGGTGTCCGGTCCGCCTTGCGCTGGTTGTCCTCCGGGCACGCGGCCACGGTGTTCAACCAGCTGTCCTCCCCACCGCGCGACCTGGGCTGCAGGTGGTCCACCGTGGTGGCCCGCCGCCCGCAGTACGCGCACAGGTGCTGGTCCCGGGCCAGGACACCCCGCCGCGACCACGGCGCCTGTTGTCGGAACGGCACTCTCACGTAGCGCTGAAGCCTGATCACCCGGGGCACCGGGATGCTGACGCCCGTCCCCCGGACCGTGCGCAGCGGATGCGCCTGCTCCACCACCGCCTTGTCCTGGAGCACCAGGACGACGGCGCGCTGGAGCGACACCGTCGTCAGGGGCTCGTAGCTCGCGTTCAGAACCAGCGTGTTGCGCACTTGGCACACCCTTCCCGTGGGCGTGCCACGGCGGCACGACCGTCTCCACACACGTCACTGCCGCCGCACGGCGGTGACACCACTCTGAACGGGCCCACAGCCGACGAACAACGGAATTTCCGGTATCGGGCAGGCGCCGGAGGGGCTGGGGGAGGAGTGCGGCACGACGCTCGGGGAAAACCCGCTGGCCCCGACCGCGTAGGCTCTACCACGCTGGAGTCGTACCGACCCGGGGTCCGAGAGAACCGGGCCCGCCACCGGGCGGGCGCCCGATCGAAGGAGAAGCGTGACCGTGACGGACATCGTCGACGAGCTGCGGTGGCGGGGGCTGATCGCCCTGTCCACCGACGAGGACGCACTGCGCAAGGCGTTCGCGGACGGCCCGGTCACGTTCTATTGCGGCTTCGACCCGACGGCCCCCAGCCTGCACCTCGGCAACCTCGTGCAGATCCTCACCATGCGCCGCATCCAGCAGGCGGGAAACCTCCCGCTCGGCCTGGTCGGCGGCGCCACGGGCCTCATCGGTGACCCGAAGCCCACCGCGGAGCGCGTCCTCAACGACCCCGAGACGGTGGCCGGCTGGGTCGAGCGACTGCGGGGCCAGATCTCGCGCTTCCTCGATTTCGAGGGCCCCTACGCGGCGCGCATGGTCAACAACCTGGACTGGACGTCCGGGATGTCGGCCATCAGCCTGCTGCGCGACGTGGGCAAGTACTTCCGCGTCAACAACATGATCGCCAAGGAGGCCGTCGCCCGACGGCTCAACTCCGACGCGGGTATCAGCTACACCGAGTTCAGCTACCAGATCCTGCAAGGCATGGACTACCTGGAGCTGAACCGTCGCTACGGCTGCACCCTGCAGACCGGTGGCAGTGACCAGTGGGGCAACCTGACCGCCGGCACGGACCTGATCCGCAAGGCCGACGCCAAGTCCGTGCACGCGCTGGCCACGCCGCTGATCGTCAAGGCCGACGGCACCAAGTTCGGCAAGACCGAGTCCGGCACGGTCTGGCTCGACCCCGAGCTGACCACCCCGTACGCCTTCTACCAGTTCTGGCTGAACGCGGACGACCGGGACGTCCCCAACTTCCTGCGGATCTTCAGCTTCCGCTCGAAGGAGGAGATCGAGGAGCTGGAGCGCGAGACCACCGAGCGCCCCGCCGCCCGCCTCGCCCAGCGAGCCCTCGCCGAGGAGCTCACCACCCTCGTCCACGGCGCCGAGCAGTACGAGCGCGCGGTCGCCGCGTCCAAGGCGCTGTTCGGCCAGGGTGACCTCGCCGACCTGGAGGCGCCGACCCTGGCCGCCGCCCTGGCCGAGGTCCCGAAGGCCGAGGTGGCCGAACTCCAGTCGGTGGTCGACCTGTTGGTCGCCGTCGGCCTGGCACCGAGCCGTTCGGCCGCCCGCCGCACGGTCAAGGAGGGCGGCGCCTACCTGAACAACGTCAAGGTGACGGACGAGGAAGCGGTGCCGGCCGAGGCCGACCTGCTGCACGGCCGCTGGCTCGTGCTGCGCCGCGGCAAGCGCAACCTGGCGGCGGCGGAGCTGGTTCCGGCTACGGCGTGACCGAAACACGACGCCGCTGAGCTGCGGCTTTGACATACGAGGGCGGGATCCA
Source organism: Kitasatospora sp. NPDC127121 (assembly GCF_042677305.1). Taxonomy (NCBI): domain Bacteria; kingdom Bacillati; phylum Actinomycetota; class Actinomycetes; order Kitasatosporales; family Streptomycetaceae; genus Kitasatospora; species Kitasatospora sp. NPDC127121. The sequence goes on from NZ_JBHXTQ010000006.1 coordinate 162,395, forward strand.
GCCGGATCCCGCCCTCAGTGTTTGACGATGTCGTCCGGGTGGCCTAGTGTTGAACGAGTCGCTGATGCGGCCACCCCACTCTGCGGGACCCACCCTCACCTCGATTCCCATTGACATGGGTTTGTTGGCATTTCCGTCAACCGTGGTGAGTGTGAATTTCGGGTAACAACCGAAATGCGCTAATGTGGAGGCCGTCGCGGAAAGCGGCCCGACCAGTTCGGGAAATCGGATGAATGAAACTCCGGAAAACGGAGCGGAAAACATCTGGTAAGCTGGAAACACGAAAGAACGAAGCGCCCGGAGGGCCCGCTGGAAGGCGGTCCGAAGGAAGTGTCCGTTCC
>NZ_JBHXTQ010000007.1:0-71416 GCF_042677305.1 Kitasatospora sp. NPDC127121
CTTCGGACCGCCTTCCAGCGGGCCCTCCGGGCGCTTCGTTCTTTCGTGTTTCAAGCTTATCAGATGTTTTCCGCTCCGTTTTCCGGAGTTTCATTCATCGGAATTCGCTTTCCGCTTGCCCCCGCTCTCTCGCGGCGACTCCGGAACTGTACGGGGACAGGCCCGCCACATGCAAATCGCCCCCGCCCGGGGTCCCGGGCAGGGGCGATCAGTGCGACACGGACCAGGTCAGCGGACCTCGGTGATCTCCGGACCGCGGGCGAACGGGTCGAGGGCCGCGCCGCCGAAACGGCTGTCGCCCTCGCCGGCCGCAGCCGCAGCCGCACCGCCGCCGTCGGCGACCATCTGGGCGTCCTCGGGGAGCTTCAGCACGATCGGGTCGCGGGGCGCCATCGGGCTCTCGCCCCGGACGACGACCGTCTGCTGGAAGACCTGCTCCAGGATCCCGGCCATTTCCGGCTGCACGGCGGCCTGGCCCGAGATCACACCGCGCAGGAACCAGCGCGGGCCGTCGCAACCGACGAAGCGCACCAGCTGTACGCCCTGGGTGCCGTCCGGCAGCTGCACCGGAACCTGCGCGCGGAGGTGCCAGCCGAGCGGGCCCTCCTCCTCCTCGATGAGGCCGCCCTGCGCGGTGATGCCGTTGGCGATCTCCTCGCGGACCTCCCCCCAGATGCCCTCCGACTTGGGAGCGGCGAAGGCCTGCAGCTGGATGGCGCTGTTGCCGAGGACCAGGGTCGCGGCGACGATCGCGTCACCGGCGACCTCCACCCGCAGCTCCATGCCCTCGACACCGGGGACCAGCAGACCCCCGAGGTCCACTCGCCCCTCCTCGGGGTTCTCCAGCTCGGAGTGGTCCCACGGACCGTCCGGCCGCGGGGCCGGCGGCAGGCCGACCTTGTCGGACGGGTCCAGCTCGGTCACGTTCTCGCTCTCGGCGGAACCTTCGACGTCATCGGCCGTCTCGTCGGCGCTGATGGCGTCGTCGGCGAGCTGCTCGACAGCGTCCTCGCTCTTCTGGCGACGACGGAACACGGTCACTGTCCTTCCCGGTCCAAGACCGATGCGAATACCTGCTCGGCTTCCTGCGAGGCCGCGGGAATGCTAGACCGCGGCGTGGCCGCCGGTCGACCCGAACCCGCCCTCGGCACGTGCCGACCCAGGCAGCTCGGCCACCTCGTGGAAACGGGCCTTCTCGACCTGCTGGATCACCAGCTGGGCGATCCGGTCCCCTCGGCGGAAGCTGACCCCCTCGCGCGGGTCCAGATTGACGACGATCACCTTGATCTCTCCACGGTACCCGGCATCGACCGTCCCCGGGGCGTTCACGAGGGCAACTCCGCAACGAGCTGCCAGCCCGGAGCGGGGGTGGACGAAGGCCGCGTAGCCGTCCGGGAGGGCGATCGCGATGCCGGTGGGCAGGACGGCCCGCTCACCGGGGGCCAGCTCGGCGTCCACGGCGGTGCGCAGATCGGCTCCCGCGTCGCCGGGCTGCGCGTAGGCGGGCAGCGGCAACTCGGGGTCGATGCGCCTGATCAGGACGTCCAGCGGCGGGCGGGGGGTGTTGCTCAAGGGTTCACCTCAAAGGCTCGTGCGCGCTTCATCAGATCCGGGTCGTCGAGGACCTTCTCGATGTCCTCGGGACGACCGTGCGTGGTGAAGTGTTCCAGCTTCACCTGGATGAAGAGCGCCTGCGCCCGCACCGCGACCGGTCCGTCGGGGCCGCCGATGCGTGCCTCGGCGGCGCTGTAGATCTTGCGGCCGTGGACGCCGGTGACCCAGGCGCGCAGGTGCAGCACCGAGTCGACCGGGACGGGGCAGAGGAAGTCGGTCTCCAGCCGGCCGGTGACGGCGGGGGCGTGCAGCAGCCAGTTGAGCGTGCCGAGGGTCTCGTCCATGGCGGTGGTCAGCACTCCGCCGTGGGCCAGGCCCGGGCCGCCCTGGTGGACGTCCCGGACGGCGAACTCGGCGGTGACGTCGAGTCCCTCGCCGGCGACCGCGTCGATCCGCAGCCCGCCGGGGTGTTGCGGTCCGCAGCCGAAGCAGTGCTCGTAGTGGGAGCCGAGCCGGGTGCCGGGGGCGGGCGCCTCGGGGGCGCGCGGCGGCAGTACGGCGTCCGGCGGCGGGGTGGTCGGGGACGGCGGCAGCGCGGGCGCCGGCCGGTCGGCGGGGGCGGTGGGGGTGGTCGAACCGGTCACGGGGCCCCAGCCTACCCAGGGGTAGGCGCGCGGCCGGTGGGGGTGGCGTCCCGGTGCCGGCGTCAGGGCGCCCACAATGGGGGCATGTACGACGAACGCCTCACGGTGCCGCGCTCCTGGTGGCTGCTCCCGGTCGCGACCGGGCTCACGCTCGCCCTGATCCTGCTGCGGGTCGGCGGTCTGGCCGCGCTGGTCGGGCTGGTGGTCGGCATCGCCGCCGGCGCGGTCGCGATCAGCAGCTACGGCTCGGTCCGGATCCGCGTGGTGCAGGGCTCACTGGTGGCCGGGCCGGCCCGGATCCCGGTGGACGCCCTGGGCACCGCGCACCCGCTGAGCCCCGCCGAGGCGGTGGCCTGGCGCGGGCCGAAGGCCAACCCGCGCGCCTTCATGCTGCTGCGCAGCTACGTCCCGACGGCGCTGCGGATCGAGGTGACCGACCCGTCCGACCCGACGCCCTACCTCTACCTGTCGACCCGCTCGCCGATGAAGCTGGCGGAGGCGCTGGAGGAGGCCCGTCGCGGCGCCCGCACCTAGGCACCCGCGCCCAGGGGCTCTCCGGCCGATCGTGCCGGACAGAGCACCTGGCGGAGGGACCCGCGCACGCCAGGGGGCAGCCCCGGACGCGCACAGGCCCGAAAAACGGAGAGGGACGGTTCCGCTGATGCGGGACCGTCCCTACGACTTTGTGCCGGCCGACGTGCTCATGGCCGACTCCGTCCTCCCGGTGCCGTCCGTCAGGACGACTCCCGGACCTGCCGTCCGGCCCCGCTGCCCGGGGCCGGAAGGGGCGCTGTGCCGGCCCCGCGGAAGCCGCGGGTGCCGGGCCCTGTCCGCCGCGGTGCTCAGGCGCCGCAGTCCCGGCAGATCGGGTTGCCGTTCTTCTCGCTGTACAGCTGACTGCGGTGGTGCACCAGGAAGCAGCTCATGCAGGTGAACTCGTCGGCCTGCTTCGGCAGCACCCGGACCGCGAGCTCCTCGTTCGAGAGGTCTGCGCCCGGGAGCTCCATGCCCTCGGCCGCGTCGAACTCGTCGACGTCGACAGAGCCGCCGCCCTTGTCGTTCCGCCGAGCCTTGAGTTCCTCGATGCTGTCTTCGTTGAGCTCGTCGTCGGTCTTGCGTGGGGTGTCGTAGTCCGTTGCCATTGTTCGCTCTCCCCCTCCGGGTTTGTGCGGTGTGTGCGGTATCTCCAGCGCACGTAACGCATGGGGGGTCGGTCTTGTGCCCGACCCGAGGCGGAGATTTTGCCTTACTTCAAGCCCTGTTACTCAATCGACACTCAGCCAGGGGTCCGTTGGGGTGATCCACCAGGCTGCGGGAGGCCTCACGCTGGGCCATCGCCAGCCTCCTCCAGCATCCGCTCGGCGGCCACTCACAGTGAGCACGGGCCGCGCTGATGCTCGTCCATTCCCTTGCCCACCTGGGGTGCCGACCAATCATCCGGTCGGGTACTGACCCGAAATCCGGTCACGGACTGCGATCGGCACCCCAGCTCGGACGATCACTCTCCGAGGTCGGGTGAAGTCACGGAGCGACACGATGTGAGCTTGGTCACGTTCAGAATCTTCCAGGGCAAACCACGGAAAATCCACCCACTTCGACTGCTCCGCCGAACACCCTAGTCGGCGCTCCTGCGCGCGGCCCGGCGGGCCAGGATCGCGGCCTGGCGCTCCTCGAACTTACGCGCCTGGCCGTCCAGCCCGTCCAGGAAGACGCCGAGCTCGTTCTGCGCCAACTGGCCCTCCGGGCCGAGGCCGCCGATCTCCATCACGCGCAGGTGGCGCAGCACCGGCTGCAGCACGTCGTCGTGGTGGATGCGCAGGTTGTAGACCCCGCCGAGGGCGATCTGCGCGGCGGCCCGCTCGAAGCCGGGGATGCCGTGGCCGGGCATCCGGAAGTCGGTGACCACGTCGGCCACGGCCCGCATGGCCTGGTCGGGGGCGATCTCCAGGGCGGCCTTCAGCAGGTTCCGGTAGAAGACCATGTGGAGGTTCTCGTCGTTGGCGATCTTCGCCAGCAGCTGGTCGCAGAGCGGGTCGCCGGCGTACTTGCCGGTGTTGCGGTGCGAGATGCGGGTGGCGAGCTCCTGGAAGGCCACGTACGCGACGGACTGCAGCATGCTGTGCGCGTTGTCGGACTCGAAGCCCTCGGACATGTGGCTCATCCGGGCCCGCTCCAGCTCCACCGGGTCGACGGCCCGGGTGGCGAGCAGGAAGTCGCGAATGGCTATCCCGTGCCGGCCCTCCTCGGCGGTCCAGCGGTGCACCCAGGTGCCCCAGGCGCCCTCGCGGCCGAACATGCTGGCGATCTCGTGGTGGTAGCTGGGGAGGTTGTCCTCGGTCAGCAGGTTCACCACCAGCGACACCCGGCCGAGCGGCGTCACCTGGGACTGCTCGACGGCCCAGGCCTCGCCGCCCAGCACGCCGTCGAAGTCGCGGCCCTGGCTCCACGGCACGAACTCGTGCGGCATCCACTCCTTGGCCACGGCGAGGTGGCGGTTGAGCTCCTTCTCCACGACCTCTTCGAGGGCCAGGATCAGCCGGGCGTCGGTCCAGCCGGTCGATCCGAGGGAGGCGCTGCTCTGCACAGGGGCGATGGTCACGGTCTTGCTCCTGGGGGACGGCACGCGCGGGACGGGCGCGTTGGGCGGGCACGTCTGCGGACGCACTTACGGTTCCGTAGGTTACGACACCGTAAGTTGCTCGGGCAGGAAATGACAAGCCGCCCCCGCCAGGCCTTATGTCGTCTTGACGGGCCTGACGGGGGCGGCGGTGAACGGTCGCTTACGGAGCGCGGCGGCGGGGAGGGCGCGGCGGGGCCGGGAGGGGCCCGGCGGGCGGGGTCAGGGGTTGGGGATCCGGACCCGCATGGTGAGGCCGCCACCGGCGCGCGCAGTGGCCTCGATGGTGCCACCGTGGGCGCGCACCACCGAGCGGACGATGGACAGGCCGAGCCCGACCCCCTTGTCGCTGCGGGTGCGGTCGGCGCCCTTGACCCGGCGGAACGGCTCGAAGATGTGCTCCAGCTCGTAGCCGGGCACCACCGGGCCGGTGTTGGACACCACCAGCTCGCCGCCGCCGGGCACCTCGGCGGTGGCCAGCTCGACCCAGCCGCCGGGGGTGTTGTACCGGACGGCGTTCTGCAGCAGGTTGAGCGCCAGCCGCTCCAGCAGCACGCCGTTGCCCGCGACCACGGCCGGAGCGAGCTTGGAGCGCAGCTCGACCTCGCGCCGGTCCGCCTCGGCCCTGGTCTGCTCCAGGGCGCGGGTGGCCACCTCGGAGAGCTCCACCGGGCGGCGGTCGGTCAGCTCGTTCTCGCTGCGGGCGAGCAGCAGTAGGCCCTCCACCAGCTGTTCGCTGCGCTCGTTGGTGGCCAGCAGGGTCTTGCCGAGCTGCTGGAGGTCGGGCGAGGCGGCCGGGTCGGAGAGCTGGACCTCCAGCAGGGTGCGGTTGATCGCCAGCGGGGTGCGCAGTTCGTGCGAGGCGTTGGCGACGAAGCGGCGCTGGGAGTCGAAGGACCGGTCCAGCCGGTCCAGCATGTCGTCGAAGGTGTCGGCGAGTTCCTTGAGCTCGTCGTCCGGCCCGTCCAGCTCGATCCGCCGGTGCAGGTCGGAGGAGGCGACGTCGCGGGCGGTGCGGGTGATCCGGCCGAGCGGGCGCAGCACCCGGCCGGCCAGCGCGTAGCCGGCCGCGAAGGCGATCACGGCGAGGCAGACCAGCATCGTGAGCGACTTGCGCAGCAGGGTGTTGAGCGCCGAGTTGGAGCGCAGCAGGTAGTCGCCGGCCTGCTCCTGGTTGAACTGCGCGCTGTTCATCGGGACGCCGTTGACCCGCAGGCTGCCGTCGAACTGGAACGTGCGCGGCGCCAGGTTGTTCACGGCGTCCTGGAAGAACACGTACATCAGCAGCAGCAGGACCACGCCGGCCATCAGGAACATGCCGCCGTAGAGCAGGGTGAGCCGCATCCGGATGGTCGGCCGGAAGGGCAGCCAGGCGAGCATGCCGTCGCCGGGGGTGTAGCGACCGGGCTGGGGCGCGCGCGGGGGGTGCTGGGGCTTGGGCGGTACGGCGCGCGGGCCGCCGGCGGGCGCGCCGGAGGGCCCGCCGGCCGGGGGCGGGGTGGTCATGATGGTCCTCTCGGGGCGTCCGCCGGGGCGGGCGCGGGGTGGGTGGAGTCCGGCCGGGCCCGGCGAACGGATCCGGTCCGGTCCGCTCGGATCCGGTCAGGTGGTCCGGCGGGTCCGGTCAGATCCGGTAGCCGGAGCCCGGGACGGTGACGATCACCGGCGGGTCGCCGAGCTTGCGGCGCAGCGTCATCACGGTGACGCGCACGACGTTGGTGAACGGGTCGGTGTGCTCGTCCCAGGCCTTCTCCAGCAGCTGCTCGGCGGAGACGACGGCGCCGCCGGCCCGCATCAGCACCTCCAGGACGGCGAACTCCTTGGGGGCGAGCTGGACGGTGCGGCCCTCGCGGATCACCTCGCGGCGGCCCGGGTCGAGCGAGATGCCGGCCCGCTCCAGCACCGGGGGCAGCGGGACGGTCGCGCGGCGGCCCAGCGCCCTTACCCGGGCGACGAGTTCGCTGAAGGCGAACGGCTTCGGAAGGTAGTCGTCCGCGCCGATCTCCAGGCCCTCGACCCGGTCGCTGATGTCGCCGGAGGCGGTCAGCATGATCACCCTGGTGGCCAGGCCCTGTTCGACCACCTTGCGGCAGACGTCGTCGCCGTGGACCAGCGGGAGGTCGCGGTCCAGGACCACGACGTCGTAGTCGTTGACCGCGATGCGCTGGAGCGCGGCCTCCCCGTCGTACACCACGTCGACGGCCATCGCCTCGCGGCGCAGGCCGGTGGCGACAGCCTCGGCGAGCAACTGCTCGTCCTCGACGACGAGAACCCGCACGATCGTTGTCCCTTCTCCAGGCCGGCCCCGGAAGCGGACGCGCGGCTCCGACGGTGCCTCCATCCTGCCTGGTCCGCCGGTAAAGCAGCGATAAGCTGCCGCCCAGGCACGGAGCGTTGGCAGCGGGTGATGACCGTTCGTGTCGGGACCAGTCCGGTTGGACTGTGACACAGGCAACTTTCTCGGGCCGGAAGGTTTCCCCATCCCCCCGGCGGGGAGGACAGCTTCACACCCGCGATCTGGCTGTTGGCCGATCGCACCCACCCGCCGTGCGTTCATCCGCGCCGGCCCTGGGGCTGGGACGTCACCGGGAGCGGCCGAAGGCCGTCTCCGCGCTCGACCGGAGATCCACGACCTGCCGGACGGGGCGCTGCCGCTGGCCACACCTCCTCGGGGCGGAGAACGTACGACCGTGCACGTCCGACACAGTAAGGGGGCCCGTATGGACGCCTTCAAGGCCGGAATCCTGCAGCGCATAGCCAACGCCGAGCAGGATCTGCACCGCGCGATCGAGGCCGGGGACGAGTTCCTCGCCGAGGTGGAGCAGTCCGAGCTGGACGACCTCCGCCGGCTCGCCGCCGAGCACGGCGTGGACACCGTGCTGGAGCGCCACCGCACCGCCGCCTGATCCACCCGACCTTCCGACCCGACGCCGGACCTCCGGCACCAGCGGCCCTGCGGGGGTCGTGCGAAAACCCCAGGCCCTGGCATCCCCCGTATGCCAGGGCTCTTCGCTGTCCAGGGCCGTCCAAGGGCCCAGGAAACGCCTTCAGTCCGCCCAGGCGCGCAGCGCGGCCAGCCGCTCCTGCAGTGGCTGGTACACGCCCGGGGCGGCGGCCACGGTCAGCTCGCCGTCCGGGCCGTGCCCGGGGCGGCCGCCGACCAGGGCCCCGGCCTCGGCGGCGATCAGGCAGCCGGCCGCGCGGTCCCAGGGGGCGAGGCCGCGCTCGTAGTAGCCGTCCAGCCGCCCGGCGGCGACGTCGCACAGGTCCACCGCGGCGGCCCCGCCCCGGCGGATGTCCCGCACCTCGGGCATCAGGGACAGCAGCACCTCGGCCTGGCGGGTCCGCACCGACTGGACGTAGTTGAAGCCGGTGCCGATCAGCGCCTGGCCCCACGGCGGGGCCGGGCGGGTGGAGAGCGGCCGGCCGTCGAGCCGGGCGCCGCGCCCGAGGACGGCGTGGAACAGCTCGCCGCGGGCTGGCGCGTACACCACGCCGACGACCGCCCGGCCGTCCAGCTCGGCGGCCACGCTGACCGCCCAGGAGGGCAGCCCGTACAGGTAGTTGACCGTGCCGTCGAGCGGGTCGACGACCCAGCGCACCCCGCTGGTGCCGGGCCGCTCGGCGCCCTCCTCGCCGAGGTAGCCGTCCTCGGGGCGGCGCTCGGTGATCAGTTCCAGGACGAGCTTCTCGGAGGCGAGGTCCATCTCGGTCACCACGTCGACCGGACTGCTCTTGGTGCCGGCCACACCGAGGTCGGCGGGCCGGCCGTCGCGCAGCAGGGCGCCGGCCTGCCGGGCCGCGTCCAGGGCGACCTCCAGCAGGTCGTCGAGGAGCCGGTCGTCGGGCAGGGCGGGGGTGGGCACGGGTCTCTCCTCCGGGGGGAACGGGACGGGCGGTCAGCGCTCGGCGGCGGCCGGGCGGGGGGCTCGCGGGTTGGGGCAGCAGGCCACCGCGCACACGTCGTGGCTGGGGCCGAGCGCGCCGAGGGCGCAGCGGGTCACCGGCTCGCCGCGCTCGGCGGCGGCCCGCTCCAGGACCAGTTCGCGCACCGCGGCGGTGAACCGCGGGTCGGCGCCGACGGTGGCGGCGCGGGCCACCGGCAGGCCGAGTTCGGCGGCCTTGGCGACGGCCTCGGTGTCGAGGTCGTACTTGACCTCCATGTGGTCGGAGACGAAGCCGATCGGGACCATCACCACGGCGGGCGCGCCGTCGGCGTGCTGGGCCTCCAGGTGGTCGCAGATGTCCGGTTCCAGCCACGGCGTGTGCGGGGCGCCGCTGCGGCTCTGGAACACCAGCTCCCAGGGCCGGTCCGCGACGCCGGTGCGTTCGGCGACGGCCTCGGCGATCAGCCGGGCGACGTCCAGGTGCTGGGCGACGTACGCGCCGCCGGGGCGGCCGCGGGCCGGGTCGTCCGGGGCGCCGGAGGTCTCGGCCATGGCGTCCGGGATGGAGTGGGTGGTGAACGCCAACCGGGCGCCGGCCCGGACGTCCTCGGGCAGCCGCGCCAGGGCGGCCAGGGTGGCGTCGACCATCGGCTCGACGAACCCGGGGTGGTTGTAGAAGTGCCGCAGCTTGTCGACCCGCAGCTCGGGCAGGCCCTCCGCGGCGAGGGCGGCCAGCGCGTCGGCCAGGTTCTCCCGGTACTGGCGGCAGCCCGAGAAGCCGGCGTAGGCGCTGGTGGCGAGGACGGCGACGCGGCGGTGGCCGTCGGCGGCCAGTTCGCGCAGGGTGTCCACCAGGTAGGGCGCCCAGTTCCGGTTGCCCCAGTAGACCGGCAGGTCCAGGCCGTGCTCGGCGAAGTCCTTGCGCAGCGCGGCGAGCAGTTCGCGGTTCTGCTCGTTGATCGGGCTGACCCCGCCGAACAGGAAGTAGTGCTTGCCGACCTCCTTCAGCCGCTCCTTGGGGATGCCGCGGCCCCGGGTCACGTTCTCCAGGAACGGGACGACGTCCTCGGGGGCCTCGGGCCCGCCGAAGGAGAGCAGCAGCAGGGCGTCGTACGGCTGCGGTGCTGCCGGGGCGGCGCCGGACGGTGAGGGTTTGCGCGCGTCGGACATGGCACCGATCCTGCCATTGAGGGGCCGGAGACCCCCGTCGGGGCTGCGAGGATGTCCGGAAAATACTGTTTGCCAAGGTACGTAAGCTGTGTTCGCCAGCCTCGTTCCTTACCCCCGCGGAGCTCCCGTGCTGTCCAGCTACCGCCAGATATTCGCCTCCCCCGGCAGTCTGGCCTTCTCCTCCACCGGCTTCGTCTCCCGACTGCCGATCTCCATGACCGGCATCGGCATCGTGACCATGCTCTCCCAGCTGAGAGGCTCCTACGGGGTGGCGGGCCTGGTGTCGGCGACCCTGGCGATCTCCGCCGCGCTGCTCGGCCCGCAGGTCTCCCGGCTGGTGGACCGGCACGGGCAGCGCCGAATAATCGTCCCGGCCATGGCGCTCACCATCGTCGCCGTGGTCGGCCTGCTGCTGTGCGCCCGGTTCAAGGCGCCGGACTGGACGCTCTTCGTCTTCGCGGCCGGCATGGGCGTCATGCCGAGCACCGGCGCGATGGTCCGCGCCCGCTGGGCCCACCTGTACCGCGACGACGCCCCCAAGCTGCACACCGCGTACTCCTTCGAGGCCGTCGTCGACGAGGTCTGCTTCATCGTCGGCCCGATCCTCTCCATCGGCCTGGCCACCTCCGTCTTCCCCGAGGCCGGCGTCCTGCTCGCCGGGGTCTTCCTCGCCGTCGGCGTCCTGCTGTTCGCCGGGCAGCGCGCCACCGAACCGCCGGTCCACCCGGGCGCCCGGCACGTCGGCGGCTCGGTGATCCTCAACCGCGGCCTCCAGGTGCTGATCCTCACCTTCGTCGCCACCGGCGCGATCTTCGGCTCGGTCGAGGTCGTCACCGTCGCCTACTCCGAAACCCAGGGGCACAAGTCCATCGCCAGCGTGATCCTCGCGCTGTGGGCGCTCGGCTCCTGCCTGGCCGGCGTGGTGTTCGGCACCCTCAAGCTCACCGGCTCGATGGCCGGCCGCTTCTTCGCCGGCGTCCTGTTCATGGCGCTCAGCATGGCGCCGCTGCTGCTGGTCGCCGAGTCGGTGCGCGGAGTCGGCGGGCTGATCGCGGTCGGCGGCGCGCTGCTGATCGCGGGCATCGCCATCTCCCCCACCCTGATCACCGCGATGGCCCTGGTCGAACGGCTCGTCCCGGCCGCCCAGCTGACCGAGGGCATGACCTGGACGACCACCGGGCTCGCCCTCGGCGTCGCCGTCGGCTCCTCCGCCGGCGGCTGGGTGGTGGACGCCGCCGGCTCCGCCGCGGGCTACTGGGTGCCCCTGACCGCCGGGGTCTTCGGCGTGGTCACCGCGCTCGCCGGACTGGGCCGGCTGCGCGCCGGACTCGCCGTCGACGAGCCCGCCGAAGCGGCCGAACAGACCGTAGACCTCGAACGGTGAACTGACTAATCTCTCCCTACCCGCGGGCCTACCCGCGGGTAGGGCGGCCCCCACCGCCCCGGACCGCGCCGACCCCGGTCGGCCACGGAGCAGGAGGCGGCGCCATGCCCCAGGCCAGTACCGCGACCCCCACCCGGTGGACCAACTGGGCCGGGAACCAGAGCGCCCGGCCCGCCCGGGCCGCCACCCCCGGCACCGCGGAGGAACTGGCCAAGGAGATCCTGCGCGCCGCCGAACAGGGCCGCACCGTCAAGGCCGTCGGCTCCGGCCACTCCTTCACCTCGATCGCCTCCGCCGGCGACGGCGTCCTGCTCCGCCCGCACGCGCTCACCGCCGTCCGCGAGATCGACCGCGAGGCCGGCACCATCACCGTCGAGTCCGGCCTCCCGCTCGCCCGGCTCAACCGGATCCTCGCCGCCGAGGGCCTCTCCCTCACCAACATGGGCGACATCGAGGTGCAGACCGTGGCCGGCGCCACCAGCACCGGCACCCACGGCACCGGCCGCGACTCCGGCTCGCTCGCCGCCCAGATCCGCGCCCTGGAGATCGTCCTCGCCGACGGCAGCGTCCGGCGCTGCTCCCCCACCGACCACCCCCGGCTCTTCCAGGGCGCCCGGCTCGGCCTCGGCGCCCTCGGCGTGATCACCGCCCTGACCTTCGCCGTCGAGCCGGCCTTCCTGCTCACCGCGCACGAGCAGCCGATGGCCTTCGACGAGGTGCTGGAACGGCTGGACGACCTCACCGCGGTCAACGAGCACTTCGAGTTCTACTGGTTCCCGCACACCGACCGCTGCGCCACCAAGCGCAACAACCGCAGCCAGGGCCCGGCCGCCCCGCTGCCCCGGTTCAAGGAGTGGCTGGAGGACGACTTCCTCTCCAACACCGTCTGGGAGGGCGCCTGCCGGGTCGGCCGGCGCTTCCCCGCCAGCATCCCCGCCATCGCCTCGCTGGCCAGCCGCGCCTGGTCCGACCGCAGCTACACCGACACCGCGCACCGGGTGTTCACCAGCCCGCGCAAGGTGCGCTTCGTGGAGATGGAGTACGCGGTGCCGCGCGCGGCCGTCGCCGGGGTGCTGCGCGAACTGAAGGCCCTGGTCGAGCGCTCCGACTGGAAGATCGGCTTCCCGGTGGAGGTGCGCTTCGCCCCCGCCGACGACCTCTGGCTCTCCACCGCCTCCGGGCGGGACAGCGCCTACATCGCCGTCCACCTCTACCGGGGCACCGCCGACCAGGGCTACTTCACCGGCGTCGAACAGCTGATGTGCGCCCACCAGGGCCGCCCGCACTGGGGCAAGCTGCACACCCGGGACGCCGAGTACCTGTCCGGCGCCTACCCGCACTTCGGCGACTTCACCGCCCTGCGCGACGAGGTCGACCCGCAGCGCGTGTTCGGCAACGACTACCTGCGCCGGGTCCTCGGCGCCTGATCACGGGGTGGCGCCCTGGGTCGGCGCCGCGGGCTGCGGCGGGGCCACGGAGGCGGGGGCGTTGCTCGGCACCGGCGGCTGCGGGCTCGCCCCGCCGGAGGTGCCGGAGGTCTTCCCGCCGTCCGCGGTCGGCGACGAACCGGCCGACGGCGTCGCGCTCGGGCCCGCCGAGGGCGAGGCCGTACCGCCGCCGTGCCCACCGGCCCCACCGCTCGGGCTCGTGCTCGGGCCCGTGCTCGGCTCCCGGCTCGGCCTCGTCGTCGACGGGGCCGAGGCGCCGCCGGACGGCGAGGACTCCGAGCCGTGCCCGCCGCCGGTGGGGGGCCGCTCCGCCGGCGGCGCCTCCCGCGGGGAGGGGGACTTCGGGTTCACCACGCCGCCGAAGGAGGTGCCGTTGCCCGACTCGCCCTTCACCGTCGCCGACACCGGCTGCCCGGTGGCCAGTTCGAACGCCAGGATCGGCGTCATCGCCACCACGAACACCAGCCCCGACACGGCCGCGTAGGTCTTCCAGGTCCACCGCCGACGCGCCCGGACCACCTGCGGCTCGTTCCACTCCGAGGAGATCGCCGACGGCGCCGGCTCCACCGGGCGCTCCGGCACCTGGCGCAGCCCGTTCACGGCGTGGCCGGGCCCCCGGTCCACCACCGCCTCACGCAGCTGCTCGCCGGTGCGCCGGAAGATGTGCTGGAACACCGCACCGCCGGTGGTGGCCCCGACACTGACCACCGCCGCACCCAGGATCGTTCCGTACACGCCGAGTTCGGAGGCGAACAGCGCCCCCACCACCGTGGCCAGCGCACTCGCCGCGACCTGAGCCACACTCAGATCGATCCGCTTGCGCTCCTTCTTGCCGCCCTCCTCGGCGGGGCTCCGCTCCGGCATCAACATCCCTCGGTCCGTACGACTGTTCCTCGAACAAGTCACTCCATCTTGCCCAAAGAAGGACACAAGGGACGAAAATGCGGTTCTCCGGCCCCGATATATGTGAAGATGATCACCGTTCACCCGTCGGTGGTCCGCCGTTGGGGGCATGCGCTCTTGAGATTCCCGTGAATCGCGGGAGACTTGAGCGGCGAGCCGCCCCTTCGGATGCCACGAATGGAGTACTGTTCGTAAAGCCTGAGCCTTGGGTCGACTTGTCGACTGCGCCCACACCGGCAGCTTGACGAAGAGCCACGGAACAGGCACGCACGGCGACGCCCGTCCCGGACCGTCGCGAACACTCCGCGTGCGAGGACGGCCGGGGCACCCAGGCGCGACGTCGACGGATGGCGTGGCAAAAAGGCAACCGTGCCACAGCGGCGTGACCGGGCGTATGCCCGACACGCCGGGGAACTCAGCAAGGTTGTGGCCAGTCGCGAGTGGGCAGGCCACACTCAGTACGGGAGCAGCGACGCAGGTGACGTCGGCAGGCACCACCCGGGAGGTAACCGTGCCCGAACTGCGGGTTGTGGCCGTCAGCAACGACGGCACACGGCTGGTGCTCAAGGCTGCCGACAGCACGGAGTACACCCTTCCCATCGACGAGCGGCTGCGCGCCGCCATCCGCGGGGATCGTCCGCGCCTCGGCCAGATCGAGATCGAGGTCGAGAGCCATCTGCGGCCCCGGGACATCCAGGCCCGGATACGAGCCGGTGCCTCCGCCGAGGAGGTCGCCCAGGCCGCCGGCATCTCCGTCGACCGGGTCCGCCGCTTCGAGGGTCCGGTCCTCGCCGAGCGCGCCTTCATGGCCGAACGCGCCCGCAAGACCGCCATCCGCCGCAACGGCGAATCCACCGGGCCCCAGCTCGGCGAGGCCGTCGCCGAGCGGCTCGCGCTGCGCGGCGCCGAGAAGGACACCGAACGCTGGGACTCCTGGCGGCGCGACGACGGCACCTGGGAGGTCATCCTCGCCTACCGTGCCGACGACGAGGGCCGCAGCGCCTCCTGGACGTACGACCCGCCCCGGCGCCTGGTCCAGCCCAACGACGACGAGGCCCGCGCGCTGATCGGCGAGAACGTCGAGCGCGAGGAGGAGTCGGTCTTCCCGTTCATCCCGCGGATCGCCCGGCTCCCCCAGGACCGGCCGCCCCGCCCGATGATCGACCGGCCCTCCGCCGACCGCATCATGTCCGCCCGCGAAGTCCGCGAGTCCCGCGAGGCCACCGCCGAGTCCAGGGACTCCCTGACCAGCCTGCTCGACGTGGTCCCCGCCTTCCGCGGCGACCTCGCCGTCGGCCCCGCCCCGATCGAACCGGTGCCCGCAGAGGTCGCCGAGGAGAGCGAGGAGGCGGCCGCGGCCGCCGCACCGGCGGTCGGCGCGGGCTCGGCCTACGCCGACATCCTGATGCCGCGGGCCGTCGCCCCGCACCGCGAGCGCCTGGTCGGCACCACCGACCGCCAGGCCGAGGCGGACGGCGTCCGGCCCGGCCGCCGGGCCACCGTGCCCAGCTGGGACGAGATCGTCTTCGGCAGCCGGCGCAAGAAGCAGGAGTAGCAGCCCTGACGTCAGGGGCGGGAGGCCGGGCCTCCCGCCCCTGACGCACGCCCGGACTCAGCCCGGCTGGTCGGTCACCGCCACCGGGCGGACCTCGTCGCTCGACCACTCGCTCCACGACCCCGGGTACAGCGTCGCCGGCAGGCCCGCCACCTCCAGCGCCAGGATCTGGTGCGCCGCCGTCACTCCCGAGCCGCAGTAGACCGCCGTCTCCCGCTCACCCGCGCCCAGCGCACGGAACCGCGCCGTCAGCTCCGCGGCCGACCTGAACCGCCCGTCGGCCGCCACGTTCTCGGCCGTCGGCGCCGACACCGCGCCCGGGATGTGCCCGGCGCGCGGGTCCACCGGCTCGCTCTCGCCCCGGTAGCGGTCCCCCGCCCGGGCGTCCAGCAGCAGCTCGCCGCGCGCCCAGGCCGCCGCGCCGTCCGCGTCCACCACGGGCAACTGCCCCGGGATCGGCTTGAAATCACCCTCCGCCGGCGCCGGAACCTCCGCCGTCACCGGCAGTCCGGCCGCCGACCAGGCCGCGTACCCGCCGTCCAGCACCCGGACGTCCCGGTGCCCGGCCCAGCGCAGCAGCCACCAGGCGCGGGCCGCCGCCAGCGAGGCCGCGCCGTCGTACACCACCACCGGGCGGTCGGAGTCCACTCCCAGGCGGCGCATCGCCGCGCCGAACTCCTCCGGGTCCGGCAGCGGGTGGCGGCCGCCCCGGCCGGGGGCGCCCGGCGGGGCCGCGAGGTCCCGGTCCAGATCGACGAAGCGGGCGCCGGGCAGGTGCCCGGCCCGGTACTCCTCGACGGCGGTCGGGCCGGACTGCGCGGCACCGACCAGCCGGTAGCGCACGTCCAACAGCACCGGCGGGCGCGCGGAGGCGAGCGCCTGCGCCAGCCCGGCCGCGGAGATCAGCGGGGAACCGTCGTTGTAGGTGGTCATGGCGGCCATTGTCGCGCAGCGCCGCCAACCCGCCGCTCTTTGTGCGCTCTTTGCCGGAATTTCCGCGCGGCCCGAGGGTTCGACGCGCGCCAGAGTGGAAGCATCACCCTCGCGCGCGAGGATTTCCGTGCGCCAACCACCCATTGCGCCAACCACCCATGAGGAGGCCCGCATTGCCCGCGGTGGAACTCCGACTGGCCCAGGGCACCCCCTGCTGGGTCAGCCTGCTGACCGACGACCTGGCCGGCGCCCGCGCGTTCTACGCCGACCTGCTCGGCTGGACCTACACCCCGGGCCCCGGCCAGCTCGGCGCCTACGTCCGCGCCGAACTCGACGGGGCACCGGTCGCCGGCCTCGGCGTCTCCACCGCCACCGGCTTCCCGGTGCAGTGGACCACCTACTTCGCCGTCGACGACGCCGACCACACCGCCCAACTGGTGCGCTCCTGCGGCGGAACCGTGGCCGTCGGGCCGCTCCAGGCCGAACGCGCCGGGCGGATGGCCATCGCCGCCGACGTCTCCGGCGCCGTCTTCGGCCTCTGGCAGGGCGAGGAGCACACCGGCCGGGAGGCCGGGCCCGAACCCGGCGGACCGGCCTGGACCGAACTGCTCACCCCCGACACCGACGGCGCCGTCGCCTTCTACACCGCCGTACTCGACCGCCCCGTCCGGCACGCCGACGACGAGTCCGCGCTACTCGTGCACGGGCAACCGGTCGCCGGCATCCGGCACCGCGCCGAACTGCGCGGCCATCCGCCCCGCTGGCGGGTCCACTTCGCCGTCCGCGACGCCGACGCCACCGCCCGGCACGCCGTCGGACTCGGCGGCCGCGTCCTGGTCCCACCGCACGACACCGCCCGCGGCCGCGCCGCCCGGCTGTCCGACCCGCAGGGCGGGCACTTCTCGGTGCTGGAACTCCGCTAGCGCGCCCAGGACAGGACTCAGACCTGCTGCTCGAAGGGCAGCACGTCCGGGGAGAGCACCGAGGCCCGGGCCGTCGCGGCGGTCAGCCGACGGCGGTGGTGCCGGCGGCAGAGCACCTCGTACCCGACCTCGTCCTCGTTCACCGAGATGTCGCCGACCACCACCTGGGCGCCCTCGACCACCATCACCCCGCCCACCGTCCGGGCGTTGTGCGTCGCCCGCGCACCGCACCAGCACAGCGCCTCGACCTGGAGCACCTCCACCCGGTCGGCCAGCTCGATCAGCCGCTGGGAGCCGGGGAAAAGCCGGGTGCGGAAGTCCGTGGTGATCCCGAACGTGTAGGCGTCGATGTCGAGTTCGTCCACCACCCGGGCCAACTGGTCGACCTGCTCGGCGGCGAAGAACTGCGCCTCGTCGCAGATCAGGTAGTCCACCCGGCCGCCCGCCGAGAGCCGGTGCACCACGTACGCGTGGAAGTCGAAGTCGTCCGTCACCTCGACCGCGTCCGCCCGCAGGCCCAGCCGGCTGGAGATGGTCGCCGCACCGGCCCGGTCGTGGCGGGTCAGGATGAGTCCCTGCCGGCCGCGGGCGGAGTGGTTGTGGTCCATCTGCAGCGCCAGCGTCGACTTGCCGCAGTCCATCGTGCCCGAGAAGAACACCAGTTCAGCCATGGGTGGAGCAAAGGCCTTTCACATCAGGGGAGTTCGGGCACAGAAGAGTCAAGGACCTGGCTCAGCCGCGAACTTCGAGCAGCGGCACGAACTGCTCGACCGGGGTCATCGAACCGTGCAGACCGATCATCGCGGACTCGCCCGGCTCGTTGCGGGAGGCGGTGATCGCGATGTCGTCCCGCGCCGCGGCCACCACGTCGCCGATCCGCCCGTACACCCGCTCGTCCACGACCGGACCGAACCAGCCCGCCGCGATCGCCTGGTCCCGGGTGGCCACCCACATCCGGTCGCCCAGCACCTCGCTCCAGACCGCGAACACGTCGGCCGCCGCACCGGGCACCGCGTAGACGTGCCGGGCCCGGCCCTCGCCGCCCAGCAGGGCCACGCCGGCGCCCAGCTCCCAGTCCTCGTCGAAGTCGATCCGGTCCTCCGGCGCGATGTCGATCATGCCGTGGTCGGCGGTCACGTACATCGCCGAACGCGGCGGCAGCCGCTCGGCCAGCCGGCGGGCCAGCCGGTCCACCGCGTCCAGGGTCATCCGCCACTCGTCCGAGTCCACCCCGAAGCGGTGGCCCGCACCGTCCAGCTCGCTGACGTACGTGTAGACCAGCGCCCGGTCGTGCTCGGCCAGCCAGGAGGCCGCCAGGTCCATCCGCTCCTCGCCCGTGGTCCGGCCCAGGAAGGTTCCGCCGGACAGCGCCACCCTGGTCAGCGGCGTCTGCGAGAACAGCGGGGAGGACACCTGCGCGGTCGCCACCCCGGCGGCGTCCGTCCGCTCGAAGACCGTCGGGTACGGCTGCCAGACGTGCGGGTCGGTGTGCGGCTGCCAACGCAGCTGGTTCATCAGATAACCGGCGCCCGGCACCGCGACCGTGTACCCGGCCAGACCGTGCAGCCCCGGCGGGGTGCCGGTGCCGACCGAGGCCAGCGAGGTCGCCGTGGTCGACGGGAAACCGGCGGTCAGCGGGCGGCCCGAACCACCCATCGAACTCCCGGCCAGCGAGGACAGGAACGGCGCGTACTCAGGGTGCCGCAGCAGCAGCTCCCAGCCCAGGCCGTCCACCAGGAACACCACCACCCGGTCCGCCGGGGCGATCGGCAGGGTCGCGGTGAAACCCGGAACGCCCAGGCCCGCCGCCACCGAGGGCAACAGGTCGCAGAGCGAACCGCTGCCGTACGGGGGCGCGGGAGCCGCGGCCGGGTCGAGGATCTCGAAGGCGTCGAAGCCGCCGGAAGGTGCGAAGGACATGAAACCGGATTCGTAGCAGTCGAAGGCGGCGGCGCTCAGACCCGCGGGCCGTTGCTGATCGTCGCGTCGGAGAGCGCGCGGGCGAACACCAGTGCCTGGGCCACCGTCTCCGGGCCGTCACCGGCCTCGCTCACCCGCAGTGAGAGATCGTCAGCCGTCGCCGAACCCGTGTAGCCGTGGTCAGCCTCGCAGTTCGGGTCCGAACAGCCCGCGGGCTCCAGGTCCAGCCGCTGCACCGCACCCCAGCCGATCGTCAGCACCACCTCGCGCGGCAGCGTCCCCGGCGTGTACGTCTCCGGGTTCGCGACCATCCGGCTCAGCACGACCGAACCGATCCGGTCCAGCCGGACACTCTCCGTCGACGTCGTCGCGAACGGCACCGCCGGACTGCCCGCGTCCCCCGACTGCTCGTCGGTGTGGCTCACCACGAACCGCGTCGGGGTCAGCACCAGCACCGTCACGTGCCGACGCACCTCGTTGGCGTCGAAGGTCGTCTCCTGGTGCACCAGGTAGGAGCTGATCGGCTCCGGGCCCACCGCGGCCTCGACCGCCTCGGACACCAGGGCCGGGTAGTAACCGCTGCGCTCGATCGCCGAGCGCAGGTCCTGAGTGCTGGTGGTACCGGTCTTCGCCATAACTCCATCCTGGCATGGTCCGCCGACGAAGCGGGCGGCACGGCGCCGAGCTTCGGACAACAGCGCCCACAGGCAGGCGCAACCAAGGAAGGTTACAGGCTGCTCATCGCGCGCGGGCCCAGATCGCTACGGACGGGCAGCGGCGCGATCCGCACCCGCGCCCCCAGGATCGCCAGCCCGTACGGGGCCACGACCACCGGTTCGAGATCCACCGAGGCGATCTCCGGCACGTCGTCCACCAACTGCGACACCCGCAGCAGCAACTCCTCCAACGCGCCGGTGTCCACCGCCTCCGCACCCCGCCAACCGAACAGCAGGGGCGCCGCCCGCACCTCCCGGACCAGCCCGGCCACCTCCTGGTCGGTCGCCGGGACCAAGCGGTGCGCCACGTCGCCCAGCAGCTCGGCGGGCGCCCCCGCCAGGCCGAACGACAGGATCGCGCCGACCGCCGGATCCACCGTGGCACCGATCACGGTGTCCACCCCGCGCGGCGCCAGCCGCTGCACCACCAGCTCCGCCTGCGCCGCACCGCCCAACAGCGCGTCCAGCTCGCGGTGCGCCCGGCGCAGCCCGGGCTCGCCGGTCAGGTCCAGCCGCACGCTGCCCAGGTCCGGGCGGTGGCGCAGATGCGGGGCGGTGGCCTTCAACGCCACCGGATAGCCGAGTGTCGCCGCGGCCCGCACGGCCGCCTCCTCGTCCGGCGCCGGCAGCGCCGGGAAGACGTCGATGCCGTAGCGCGCCAGCAGCTCACGGGCCCCCGCGTCCGGCAGGGTGATCCGGGCGCCGCCCGGCTGCGTCCGCGCGGCGATCGCCGTCCGGGTGCTCAACGCCGCCTCGACCAGCGCCCGGGCGCCCGGCTCGTCGATCCGGTCCAGCTCGGGCACCCGGGCCGTCTCCTCCGCCTCGGCCGTCCGGCGCCGCCACTGCGCGTAGTGCACCGCGTGCGCCAGCGCCCGCACCGCCCGCTCCGGCGCCGCGAACGCCGGCACGCCCCCTGGGCGCAGCCGGACCGGCAGATCGGTCAACGCCAGATGGGCGAGCACCAGCGGCTTGCCCAACTCCCTTGCCCTTCGGCTGGCTTCGAGCAGCGCGTCGGCGATCTCCGGATCGTCCGAACCCATCTCCGGATCGTCCGGACCGGTCAGCCGGCCGCCCATGAAGGCGTGCGCGGACGTGCCGATCGGCGGGATCGCCACCGCGATCACCGCGTCCACCGCCGGATCGGCCAGCGCCACGTCCAGCGCGATCCGGAAGTTCTCGCCCGTCGCGGCCGTGGTCAGGTCCACCGGCGTGCGCGGCCGCAGGCCCGCGCTCAGGCAGGCGTCGTAGGTCAGCAGGCCCAGCGAGTCCGAGTTGCCGACCACCGCGACCCGGTCCCCCTGCGGCAGCGGCTGCAGGGCCAGCAGCTCCCCGGTGTCGTACAGCTCGGTGATCGTCTCCACCCTGATCACGCCCGCCTGCTCGAACAGCGCGTCCACCGTCGCGTCACGCAGCCCCGTCGCGGTCGCCGGCACCGCGTGGCCCGGCGGCAGGCTGCCGGTGTGCCGGGCGCCCTTCACCACCACGACCGGCTTCACCGCGGCCAGCCGGCGCGCGATCCGGGTGAACTTGCGCGGGTTGCCGAAGGACT
The DNA here is from genome assembly GCF_042677305.1 of Kitasatospora sp. NPDC127121. Taxonomy (NCBI): domain Bacteria; kingdom Bacillati; phylum Actinomycetota; class Actinomycetes; order Kitasatosporales; family Streptomycetaceae; genus Kitasatospora; species Kitasatospora sp. NPDC127121. Next base: position 21,204 of record NZ_JBHXTQ010000007.1, read on the forward strand.
CCAGGTAGAGCAGCACCACCTCGGTGGCCTCGTCCTCCGCCCAGTACTGCAGGAAGTCGTTCCCGGAGACGTCCGACCGGTTGCCCACCGAGGCGAAGGAGGACACCCCCAGGCCCCGGCGGTGCGCCGACTCCAGCAGGGCCACCCCGATCGCGCCGGACTGGCAGAAGATCCCGAACCCGCCCCGGCCCGGCAGCTGCGGGGCCAGCGAGGCGTTCAACGGGCGGTCCGGATCGGTGTTGATCAGGCCGAAGGCGTTCGGGCCGATCACCCGCATCCCCGCCGCCCGCGCCTGGCGCACCAGTGCGCGCTGGCGGTCCCGGCCCTCCGGACCGGTCTCCGCGTACCCGGCGGTCACCACCACCAGGCCCTGCACCCCGTGCGCGCCGCACTCGGCGACGGCCGCCGGGACGGCCCCCTCCGGGACGGCGATCACCGCGAGATCCACCGGCCCGGGAATGTCCAGAACCGAACGGTGCACCGGGACGCCGTCCAGCCCGGTGCCCGGCGGGGCGTTGCGGTTCACCGCGTACACCGGGCGCGTGTCGTCGGCACTGCCCAGCAGGTCCCGCAGGATCGCCCGGCCCACCGTCTGCGGATTGCGCGACACCCCGATCACCGCCACCGACCGCGGGGTCAGCAGCCGCTGCACCGACTTCGCCTCCGCCCGGTGCTCGCGCGCCCGCATCACCGCCAGCGAACGGTCCGTCTGCTCAAGATCGAACTCCAGGTGCACCACACCGTCGGTGAAACTGCGGCGCTGCGTGTAGCCGGCATCGGTGAAGACCTTCACCATCTTCCGGTTCTCCGGCAGCACCTCCGCCTGGAACCGGCGGATCCCGCGCTCCTGCGCCACCGCCGCGATGTGCTCCAGCAGCGCCGAGGCCACCCCGCGGCCCTGATGGGCGTCCTGCACCAGGAACGCCACCTCGGCGTCCGTCCCGGCCTCGGACGGACGGCCCTGCGCGTCGATCCGGTCGTAGCGGACGGTCGCGATGAAACGGTCCCGGACCACCACCGCCAGCGCCACCCGGTCCACGAAGTCGTGGTGGGTGAAACGGCGGACGTCCTTCTCCGACAACCGGGGATAGGGGGCGAAGAAACGGAAGTACTTGGACTGGTCCGACACCTGTGCGTAGAACTCCACCAGACGCTCCGCGTCCTCCGGCGTGATCGGCCGGATGCGGGCCGTACCGCCGTCCCGCAGCAGGATGTCGGCCTCCCAGTGCTGGGGGTAATCCGGTCCGGATTCCCCCCGGTCACCGGGGTCCTGCTCGGGCTGCGCCACTGCGGAGTCGTCCACATTCGTCAGGTTATCCGGCAGCGAGCCGAATGGCGCCGGGCGCACACTGGCAGCAGGGTGGGCAGGGCCGCTGGCCGGGCCTTATGCCCCGAAAAGAAACAATCACAAGTCCCGAACGCGGCGGCTCGCAGGGGCCGCCTGCGTGCAACACTGGTCTAGACAACATGGCCGCTTCCCCGAGCACGGCCGTAACCAGCTTCACCGGAAAGGCACGTCTCATGGCTGAGCGCCGCGTCACCATCGGTTGGGCCGAGGGCCTGCACGCCCGTCCCGCCTCCGTCTTCGTCCGGGCCGTCACGGCAACCGGCGTGCCGATCACCATCGCCAAGCCCGGCGGCAACCCCGTCAACGCCGCTTCCATGCTCGGCCTGCTCGGCCTCGGCGCCCAGGGCGGCGACGAGGTCATCCTCGCCTCCGACGCCGACAACGCCGACGACGCCCTGGACCGCCTCGCCAAGCTCGTCCAGGAAGGCCTCGACGAGCTCCCGGCCGCGGCCTGAGCCAACTCGACCGACAGAAGCGCCCGGCAGTCCTAACACTGCCGGGCGCTTCTGTTCGCGGAATCGATCGCATCCACACCATTGAGCGAACTGGCGAGCGATCGCGCTCCTTCCGCGATCGATCGCACAGATGCTCGCCGCATGACGTTCTTCGACCTCGAACGACCCGAGCACGCCTACATGTTCGCCTTCCTCCAGGCGGACGGACACCTCACCGAGCAGTCCCGCAACCGCGGCCGGCTCTCCGTGGAACTCTCCGCGCGCGACGCGCCCATCCTGGAGGAGTTCCAGCGGCTCTGCCCGTACAACAGCAACATCCGGTACCGGACGCGCAGCACGAACTTCAAAGCGGAGCACACCTCGGCGATGTGGACCGTCTGCGCCCGCGAGTTCCGCGAGGAACTGCGGGACCTCGGCCTGCCGGTGGGACGGAAATCCGAGCTCATCGCACCGCCGACGGTGCCGTTCTCCGAGCGCGACTACCTGCGCGGCCTCATCGACGCCGACGGCTCGGTGGGCCTCACGTCCAAGGAACTGCCCTTCGTCGGCCTGGCCACCAAGAGCGACGCGACGGCCGCCTTCACTGCCCTCTATGCAGAACGCCTCTGCGGGGCCCGGCGCAAGCTCAACCGCAACAAACGCGACAACATCTACAACATCCTCTTCCTCAACGAGGCCGCCGTGGCCCTGGCCACCGACCTCTACTACCCGGGCTGCCTGGCGCTGCTCCGCAAGCAGGCCGGTGCCGATCGAGTCAGCGGGTGGGTTCGTCCATCGACCATGGGATTCGCACCCCCTCGGCGCAGCTGGACCCCGGAGGAGGACGAGGTGATCCTCACCGCACCAAGCATGGAGACGGCCTCCGCGCACTTGGGGCGAACGCTCAAGAGCTGCAAGGTCCGTCACTGGCGACTTGTCGGCCCCAAACGTCCGAGAGTCTTTCCGCAGCGGTGAAGGCGGCCCCCGGCTTCGTCGGAGGCCGCCTCATTCGATCACCCCTTGACGCAGACGACCTGCATGAGGTGGGCGATCGGCTCGACGAGATCGGTCTGCTGTGCCATGACCTTCTCGATCGACTTGTACGCGCCCGGGATCTCGTCCACGACGCCGCTGTCCTTGCGGCACTCCACACCCTTGGTCTGCTCGACCAGGTCCTCCGTGGAGAACCGCTTCTTCGCCGCGCTGCGGCTCATCTTGCGGCCGGCACCGTGCGAGGCCGAGTTGAACGACGCCTCGTTGCCCAGCCCGCGCACGATGTACGAACCGGTGGCCATGGAGCCCGGGATGATGCCGTAGTCGCCGGTCCGGGCGCGAATCGCGCCCTTGCGGGTCACCAGCAGGTCCTGGCCGTCGTACCGCTCCTCCGCCACGTAGTTGTGGTGGCAGCTGATCTCGTCCTCGAAGGTCACCTTCGCCTTCGGGAGCTCGCGGCGTACGACGTCCTTGAAGAGAGCCATCATGATCGAGCGGTTGTGCAGCGCGTATTCCTGCGCCCAGAACAGGTCCTGCCGGTAGGCCGCCATCTGCGGGGTCTCCGAGATGAACACCGCGAGGTCACGGTCGATCAGCCCCTGGTTGTGCGGCAGCGACCGGGCCACACCCATGTGGTACTCGGCCAGTTCCTTGCCGATTCCACGAGAACCGGAATGCAGCGTCAGCCAAACACTTTTCTTATCATCGACACATAGTTCAATGTGGTGATTCCCTCCCCCGAGCGTCCCCATCTGCTGCATCGCCCGCTCGCGGCGCCACTTGACCTCCCCGGCCACGCCGTCGAAGCGGTGCCAGAAGTCGTCCCAGCCCGCCGTCCGGAGGCCGTGCAGCTTGGTGGGGTCGACGGGGTCGGTGTGGAGGCCGCGGCCGACCGGGATGGCCTGCTCGATCTTGGAGCGGAGGCGGGACAGGTCGTCGGGGAGGTCCTCGGCGGTGAGGGAGGTCTTCACCGCGCTCATGCCGCAGCCGATGTCGACGCCGACCGCCGCCGGGCAGACGGCGCCCTTCATGGCGATGACGGAGCCGACGGTCGCGCCCTTGCCCAGGTGGACGTCGGGCATCACGGCGAGGCCGTGCAGCCAGGGCAGGGAGCTGATGTTGCGCAGCTGCTGCAGGGCCTGGCCCTCGACGGTGGCCGGGTCGGTCCACATCCGGATCGGGACCCGGATTCCGGGCACCTCGGTGTACGTCATGGTTGAACGACCTCCAGCGGTCGGGTGGTTCGGGGAAGGGGGTGCCGCGCGAAGAATCCCGGTGCGGCTCGGGGAAGTTCGGGGGTGGGGCTCAGGCGCCCTGGGCACAGGGGGAGGACGGCCTTGGGGAGCGTCGGCGTATGGCTCGCTCGACCCGCATGGTGACCGCCTCCCTTCGTTCGTCGTCGTTCGTCGTCGTTCGTCCGTCTGTGCCGGGGATATCTATCCACGGAACGCCGCTGGCCCGCAACGGATTTAACAACGCGACGGCCCGGCGGAGCGGGTGCTCCACCGGGCCGCACGGGAACCGCGGGGTCAGCTGACGACAGTGACCTCGCCGATGCCGAGGGCCCGCACGTCGTCGGCGATGACGGAGGCGTCGCCGACCAGCACGGTGACCAGGCGGTCCGGCGGGAAGGCGGCGACGACGGCCTCGGTGGCGGCGGCGGTGGGCAGTTCGGCGAGCTGCCGGTAGACCTCGGCCTGGTAGTCGTCCGCGAGGTACTGCTCGACCTGGTCGGCCAGGGTGCCGGCGACCGAGCCCGCGGTCTCGTACTTCAGCGGGGCGACGCCGACCAGGAACTGCACGGCCTCGTCGCGCTCGGCGTCGGTGAGGCCCTCGGCGGCGAGGGTGCGCAGGATGGTCCAGGTGTCGGCGAGCGCCGGGGCGGTGGAGGCGGTGTCCACCGAGCCGCTGATGGCGAGCAGCGAGCGGCCGCTGCCGTCGGCGGCGGAGCGCAGCGGCTGGGCGAAGGAGCGGACGCCGTAGGTGTAGCCCTTCTCCTCCCGCAGGACGCGGTCGAGGCGGGAGGTGAGGGTGCCGCCGAGGCAGTAGGTGCCGAGGATCTGGGCGGCCCAGAGGGGGTCGTGGCGGTCGGGGCCGATGCGGCCGATGAGGAGTTGGGTCTGGACGGAGCCGGGGCGGTCGACGATGACGACGCGGCCGCGGTCGTCGGCGGTGACGGGGGCGTGGGCGGAGGGTTCGGCGGTGTTGCCGGTCCAGGTGCCGAGGGTGCTCTCCAGGAGGGCGGGCAGGTCGGTGCCGGTGAGGTCGCCGACCACGACGACGGTGGCGGTGGCGGGGCGCACGTGGGCGTCGTAGAAGGCCTTGACGGCGGCCCGGTCGATGGCCTTGACCGTGTCGGCGGTGCCGCTGCGGGGCCGGGAGAGGCGGTCGGCGCCGTCGAAGAGCTCGGCGTAGAGGGCCTTGGCGGCGCGCCGCGCGGGGTTGGCCTGCTCGTGGACGATCTCGTCGAGGCGGTTGGCGACAAGGCGCTCGATCTCGTCCTCGGGGAGGGCGGGGGCGCGCAGGGCGTCGGCGAGCAGCGAGAGGCCGCGCTGCAGGCGGGAGGCGGGGACCTCCAGGGAGACGCGGATGCAGGGGTGGTCGGCGTGGGCGTCGAGGGTGGCGCCGGCGCGTTCGAGTTCGGCGGCGTACTCCTCGGCGGTGAGGGTGTCGGTGCCCTCGCTGAGGGCGCGGGCGAGGATGGCGGCGATGCCGTCGAGGCCGTCGGGTTCGGCGGCGAGCGGGGCGTCGAGGAGGACCTCGACGGCGACGAGCTGCTGGCCGGGCCGGTGGCAGTGCAGGACGGTGATGCCGTTGCCGAGGGCGGCGCGCTCGGGGGCGGGGAAGGCCCAGGGGCCGGGGGTGCCGGGCTCGGGCTGGGGGTGGAACGTCATGGCGGGGACGTAGTCGGTGCTCATGCGGCGGCACCCTCCTCATCGGTGGCGGCGGGGGCGTCGGTGTCGTCGGCCGTGGTGGGCTCGTAGACGAGGACGGCCCGGTTGTCGGGGTGGAGCCGGGCCTTGGCGACGGCCTGGACCTCCTCGGCGGTGATGTCGAGGACCTTGGGGAGGGCGTCGTTCAGGAGCTTGGGGTCACCGAACAGGACGGCGTAGCGGCAGAGTTCGTCGGCGCGGCCGGCGACGGTGGTGAGCCGGTCGAGCCATTCGCGCTCGATCTGGGCCTGGGCCCGTTCGAGTTCCTCGGGGGTGGGGCCTTCGGCGGCGAAGCGGGCGAGTTCCTCGTCGACGGCGGCGTCGATCTGCTCGATGGTGGCGTCGCCGGAGGTCTTGACGTCGAGCCAGCCGAGGCTGGGGGCGCCGGCGAGGCGGAGCAGGCCGAAGCCGGCGGCGACGGCGGTGCGGTCGCGGCGGACGAGCCGGTTGTAGAGGCGGCTGGACTCGCCGCTGCCGAGGATGGTGAGGGCGAGGTCGGCGGCGTCGGCGTCGCGGGTGCCGTCGTGCGGGAGGCGGTAGGCGGCCATCAGGGCGCGGGAGGGGACGTCCTCGTGGACGTGCTCGCGCAGTTCGCTGCCGATGGTGTCGGGGAGTTCGCCGGAGCGCGGCGGCTGCTTGCCGTCGTGGGAGGGGATGCTGCCGAAGTACTTCTCGACCCAGGCGATGGTCTGCTCGGGGTCGATGTCGCCGACGACGGTGAGGACGGCGTTGTTGGGCGCGTAGTAGGTGCGGAAGAACGCGCGGGCGTCGTCGAGGGTGGCGGCGTCGAGGTCGGCCATGGAGCCGATCGGGGTGTGGTGGTACGGGTGGCCGTCGGGGAACGAGAGCGCGGTGAGCTTCTCGAAGGCGGTGCCGTAGGGGACGTTGTCGTAGCGCTGACGGCGCTCGTTCTTGACGACGTCGCGCTGGTTCTCCATGGACGTCTCGTCGAGGGCGGCGAGCAGCGAGCCCATGCGGTCGGCCTCCAGCCAGAGGGCGAGCTCCAGCTGGTGGGCGGGCATGGTCTCGAAGTAGTTGGTGCGCTCGAAGCTGGTGGTGCCGTTGAGCGAGCCGCCGGCGCCCTGGACGAGCTCGAAGTGCCCGTTGTTGGAGACGTTGGCGGAGCCCTGGAACATGAGGTGCTCGAAGAGGTGGGCGAGGCCGGTGCGGCCCTTGACCTCGTGCCGGGAGCCCACGTCGTACCAGAGGCAGACCGCGGCGACCGGGGTGAGGTGGTCCTCGGAGAGGACGACGCGCAGGCCGTTGGCCAGGCGGTGCTCGGTGATGGCGATGGCAGCGCCATGTCCTCCGGTGGAGGCGGATGCGGGGGCCGGGTTGGCCATGCGCTCGGGTCCTTCCCGTCGTCGATGTCGGGGTTCGTGTGGCGTCCCCCATTGTGGTGCAACGCGCGGGGGGCGTGTTCGTGTCCCGCGCAGACGGGGCGTTCGCCAGGGGCGGAAGAGGGGCGCTGGCCGGGAGTGTCGGCACGAGGGTCCACAATGGGGGCGCCGAGCCCTGTTGACGGGGGTCGGTGGATGGACGTCAGAGACTGACCGAGACACAGCAAGCGAGACGTAAGGGAGCCCCGCCGCGATGGCCCGCCGCAGTTCGCAGACCCCGCCGCCCGGAGACTTCGAGGAGCGGATCCTCGATGTCGACGTCGTGGACGAGATGCAGGGCTCCTTCCTGGAGTACGCCTACTCGGTGATCTACTCGCGTGCGCTTCCGGACGCGCGGGACGGTCTGAAGCCGGTGCACCGCCGGATCCTGTACCAGGCCAACGAGATGGGCCTGCGGCCGGACCGCGCGCACGTGAAGTGCGCCCGTGTGGTGGGCGAGGTGATGGGCCGGCTGCACCCGCACGGCGACGCGTCGATCTACGACTCGGTCGTCCGGATGGCGCAGCCGTTCTCGATGCGGCTGCCGCTGATCGACGGGCACGGGAACTTCGGTTCGCTGGGCAACGACGACCCGCCGGCGGCGATGCGCTACACGGAGTCGCGGCTGACGGCGGCGTCGATGGCGATGGTGGAGTCGATCCACGAGGACACCGTCGACTTCGGTCCGAACTACGACGGCAGCGAGCAGGAGCCGTTGGCGCTGCCGGCGGCGTTCCCGAACCTGCTGGTGAACGGCGCGACGGGCATCGCGGTCGGCATGGCGACGAACATGCCGCCGCACAACCTGTCCGAGGTGGTGGCGGCGGCCCGGCACCTGATCAAGCACCCGACCGCGGACCTGGACACGCTGATGCGGTTCGTGCCCGGTCCGGACCTGCCGACGGGCGGGCGGATCGTGGGCCTGTCGGGGATCCGGGACGCGTACGAGTCGGGCCGCGGCACGTTCAAGATCCGGGCGACCACGACGGTGGAGGCGGTGACGGCGCGCCGCAAGGGCATCGTGGTGACCGAGCTGCCGTACAACGTCGGCCCGGAGAAGGTCATTTCGAAGATCAAGGACCTGGTCAACGCGAAGAAGCTGCAGGGCATCGCGGACGTCAAGGACCTGACCGACCGCGAGCACGGGCTGCGGCTGGTGATCGAGGTGAAGAACGGCTTCGTGCCGGAGGCGCTGCTGGAGCAGCTGTACAAGCTGACGCCGATGGAGGAGACCTTCGGCATCAACAACGTGGCGCTGGTGGACGGCCAGCCGCTGACGCTGGGGCTGAAGGAGCTGCTGGAGGTCTACGTCGACCACCGGTTCACCGTGGTGCGGCGGCGCAGCGACTTCCGCCGGCGCAAGCGGGAGGAGCGGCTGCACCTGGTCGACGGTCTGCTGGTCGCGCTGCTCGACATCGACGAGGTCATCGCGATCATCCGGTCGAGTGACAACGCGGGGCAGGCGAAGGAGCGCCTGATGGAGCGCTTCTCGCTGTCGGACACGCAGACGGCGTACATCCTGGACACTCCGCTGCGGCGGCTGACCCGGTTCGACCGGGTGGAGCTGGAGCAGGAGAAGGCGAAGCTGAACGCGGAGATCGCGGAGCTGACCGAGATCCTGGACTCCGACTCCCGGCTGCGCAGCGTGGTGTCGTCCGAACTCGGCGCGGTGGCGAAGCAGTTCGGGACGGAGCGGCGGACGGTGCTGCTGGAGGCGGGGGCGGCGCCGTCGGCGGCGCTGTCGGTGCCGCTGGAGGTGGCGGACGACCCGTGCCGGGTGCTGCTGTCGTCGACGGGCCTGCTGGCGCGGACGGCGGACGGGGAGCCGTTCGAGCTGTCGGAGAAGCGCTCGAAGCACGACGTGATCGTGTCGGCGGTGCCGGCGACGGCGCGGGCGGACGTGGGTGTGGTGACGTCGGCGGGCCGGGTGCTGCGGCTGCCGGTGATCGATCTGCCGGCACTGCCGCCGACGCCGTCGCCGACGCTGGCCGGCGGGGCCGCGGTGGGCGAGTTCCTGCGGCTGGAGGCCGGGGAGCGGGCGCTGGCGCTGACCACGTTGGACGAGTCCTCGCCGGGGCTGGCGCTGGGCACGGTGCAGGGCGTGGTGAAGCGGGTGGTGCCGGAGTGGCCGGCGAACAAGGACGAGTTCGAGGTGATCGCCCTCAAGGAGGGTGACGAGCTGGTGGGCGCGGTCGAACTGCGCACCGGCGAGGAGGACTTGGTCTTCATCGCTTCGGACGCGCAGCTGCTGCGCTATCCGGCGGGGCAGGTGCGCCCGCAGGGCCGTCCGGCGGGCGGCATGGCGGGGATCAAGCTGTCCGACGGGGCGCGGGTGCTGTCGTTCACGGCGGTGGATCCGGCGTCGGACGCGGTGGTGGTCTCGGTGGCGGGGGCGTCGGGGACGCTGGCCGGCGAGGAGCAGACGTCGTGGAAGGTGACGCCGTTCGAGCAGTACCCGCGCAAGGGCCGGGCGACGGGCGGCGTGCGCTGCCAGCGGTTCCTGCGCGGCGAGGACGGTCTGACGTTCGCCTGGGCGGGCGTGGCCCCGGCCCGGGCGGCGTCCGACAAGGGCGCGCCGGTGGACCTGCCGGAGCGCGACCCGCGCCGTGACGGTTCGGGCACGCCGGTGACGGCGCCGATCGCGGTGGTGGCCGGGCCGGCGTAGGGCGCAGGCGTGGTGGAGGAGGGGTGCCGGAGTCGTCCGGCACCCCTCCTCCGTCGTTCGGGGGCACGGCGGGTGCCGAGGGTAGCCTTGCCCGGGTGAGCACCTGTGCGACGTTGTCGCGTGAACTGTCGGAGCCGCTGACCGCCACCGCCGCGGTGGCGACCACCTGGCTGCTGGTGGAGCAGAACGGGCCGTGGGGCGCGAAGGCACTCGGGGAGAGCCATCTGGACCCGGCGACAGGGCGGGCGCTGGACGCGGCCGCGGCGGGCACCGGGGTGCGGGTGGCGCTGATCCGGCGGCCGGGGCGGCACGCGGACTGCCTGCCGACGGCGCGGCACGAGGTGGTCGTAGCGCACACGGTGCCGGGTCGCGGCTGGGTGCGCCGGGCGGAGGTGGCCGATCCGGCGGAGCTGCTGGAGCTGGACTTCGCGGCGCTGGGCGTCGGCGACCACGGCGGTTTCGGGGTGGAGCACGTCGGCGGCCCGTTGGCGCTGGTGTGCACCAACGGGCGGCGGGACCGCTGTTGCGCGCTGCTGGGCCGCCCGTTGGCGGCGGAGCTGGCGGCGGCCGGGCACAGCGAGGTGTGGGAGGTGACGCACCTGGGCGGGCACCGCTTCTCCCCCACGATGCTGGTGCTGCCGTACGGCTACGCGTACGGGCGGCTGACGGCGGAGGCGGCCAAGGAGGTGCTGGCGGCGACGGCGGCCGGGCACATGGTGCCGGCCTGGTCGCGGGGCTGTTCGGGCTGGGAGCGTCCGGGTCAGGCGGCCGAGCACGCGGTGCGGCTGGCGACCGGGGAGACCGGGGTGGACGCGCTGACGCTGTCCCAGCGGCCGGACGGCGCGGGCCGTTGGCTGGTCTCGGTGCTGCACCAGGACGGCCGGGCCTGGGAGGTGGACGTGATCGAGGCGGTGAGCGAGCCGGCGCGTCCGGAGAGCTGCGGCAAGGCGGCGGGGACACCGTCGCGGATGGACGTGCTCTCGGTGCGGGGCCGGTAGCGGGACGGCGGCGGGACGGCAGAGTCTTCAGCAGGTCGGGAGCGCGGGCGGCCCCGCGCCCGTGGGGGTGAGCGCGGGACCGGAGCGCGCGGGCGGCCCCGCGCCTGCTGTCCAGGGAGGTGCGCGGGGCCGTCACGTCGGGTGTCGGCTCAGCCGGTGACGGCCTTGCCGACGAACTCGGTGGTGTAGGTGCGGGAGAGGTCGATGGTGCCCTCCTTGCCCTTGACGTCCGGGTGGAAGGCGGCGAGGACGGCGAGGACGGTCTTGGGGCCGTCGGCCGGCATCACCCCGTCGGTGGTGAACATCGGCAGGGTCGCCTTGATCGCGGCCGCGTACTGCTCGGCGCCGCCCTGCGCGTAGTCGGCGGGCATCTTCGCGGCGATCTCCTCGGGGCTGTGTGTGGACATCCACTTGAGGGTCTTGACGAAGGCGTTGGCGAGCTTCTGGGTGGTGTCCTTGTTCTTCTCCACCCAGTCGGTGTTCATGTAGAGCGAGGACGACGGGTAGAGGCCGCCGAGGGCGTCGCGGGAGCCCTCGGGGGTACGCATGTCGTAGAGGATCTTGCCGAGGCCCTTGTCGAGGACGTTGGCGACGGTCGGGTCGGTGGTCATCCCGCCGTCGATGCTGCCCTGTTGGAGCGCGGCGATGAAGGTCTGGCCCGCGCCGACCGCGATCGGGCTGAACTCGCTGACGGCGGTGCCGTTCTTGACGGCGAGGTACTTGGTGAGGAAGTCGGTGGAGGAACCGATGCTGGTGACGCCGAGCTTCTTGCCCTTGAAGTCGGCGCCGGACTTGATGGCGTCGGCCTGCTTGGTGGAGACGAGTTCGACCTCGCCGGGGGCCTGGGAGAACTGCACCACGGACTCGACGATCTTGCCCTTGGCCTGGAGGTCGATGGTGTGGTCGTAGAAGCCGACGGCGCCCTGGACGTCGCCGGCGAGCAGCGCGGTGGTGGCGTTGACGCCGGCGGGCTCGCTCATCAGCTCGACGTTGACGCCGGCGTCGGCGAAGAAGCCGAGCCGCTGGGTGAGCATCGCGGGCAGGTAGATGACCTTGTCCAGGCCACCGACCATGATCTTGACCTTGGGCCCGTCGACCTGCCGGCCGGCCGGGGCGGCGGCGCCGTGGGTGGTCGTGGCGGCGTCGTTGGCGCAGGCGGAGAGCGGGAGGAGCAGGACGGCGGCGAGGGCGGCCGCGGCGGATCTGCCGATCGGGTTCGGGCGCATGGGTGGGGGGTGCCTCTCTCTGCGAGGGGGGATCAGCGGCACAAGGGGGTTCAGCGGCGCGGGGGGTTCGCGACGCCGGAGCGTGGGGGTTCAGCGACGCAGGACGGTTCAGCGACGCAGAGGATTCAGCGACGCAGGACGGTTCAGCGACGCAGAGGGTTCAGCGACGCAGGGGATTCAGCGGCGCAGGGGGTTCAGCGGCCGTCGCCCGCGTCGGCGGGCTTCCAGCGGAACAGCTTCTTCTCGGCGAAGGTCAGCAGCCCCTCGGTGAGCAGCGCCACGACGGCGAGGATGGTCATGGCGGCGTACACGCCGGCCGCGTTGAAGGTGCCCTGGGCGGCGGCGACGAGCAGCCCGAGGCCCTTGGTGGCGCCGATGTACTCGCCGACGATGGCCCCGATCAGGGCGAAGCCGAAGCTGACGTGCAGGCTGGTGAAGATCCAGGTGGTGGCGGCGGGGATGACCACCTGGAGGGTGACCTTGCGGCCGTCGGCGCCGAGGATGCGGGCGTTGGAGACGAGGTTGCGGTCCACCTCGCGGGCGCCCTGGAAGGCGTTGAAGAACACCGGGAAGAACACCAGGACGACGGCGGAGGCGACCTTGGAGGCCGGGCCGAGGCCGAACCAGATCAGGAAGATCGGGGCGAGCACGATCCGCGGGATCGCGTTGAGCACCTTGATGTAGGGCCCGAACACGTCGGCCAGGAAGCGGACCCGGCCGAGCGCGATGCCGAGCAGCACACCGCAGATGACGCCGATCACCCAGCCGGTGAGGGCCTCGTAGAGGGTGTAGCCGATCTGTTCGCCGAGCGAGCCCTGCGCGGTGCCGTGGGTGATCCACTGCCAGATCTGGTCCCAGATCTTCGACGGCTGCGAGAAGTTGAACGGGTCGATGACGTCGGTGCGGGCGCAGACCTCCCACAGTCCGAGGAAGGCGACCAGGACCGCGACCCGGGCCCCGTAGACGGTCAGCCTCCGATTGCGGGCGGCCCGTTCGCGGGCCTCGGTACGGCTGGCGGGGGCGGCCGCCGGGGGCTTGTCGGCGACGGCCGACGCGGTCTCAAGCGGCACGACCCGCTCCTCTCTCCCGGGTGATGCGCACCTCTTCGCCGAGCGAGGCCCAGATCTCGCGGTACAGCTCGACGAACCTCGGTTCCAGCCGGACGGCCTCCACGGTGCGCGGTCGTGGCAGGTCGACGGTGAAGATCTCCTTGACGGTGGCCGGTCCGGCCGTCATGACGACGACCCGGTCGGCGAGCGCGATGGCCTCGTCGAGGTCGTGGGTGACGAAGACGACCGACGCGGCGTTCCCGGAGGACCTGGTCCCGGCCCACAGCTCCAGCAGCTGGTCGGACATCAGGGCGCGGGTCTGCACGTCCAGCGCCGAGAACGGCTCGTCCATCAGCAGGATGTCCGGGTCGTTGACGAAGGTCTGGGCGAGCGCGACGCGCTTGCGCATGCCGCCGGACAGCTGGTGCGGGTAGCGGTCCTCGAAGGCGGCGAGGCCGACGCGGCCCAGCCAGTCCCGGGCCCGTTCCCTGGCCTCGGCGGTGGGCACGCCGCGGAAACGCGGCCCGGCCATCACGTTGGACAGGACGGTGCGCCAGGGGAAGACGGCGTCCTGCTGGAAGACGAAACCGACCTTGGGGTGGATCCCGCGGACCGGCTCGCCGTCCACCCGGACCTCGCCCTCGGTGGGCTCCTCCAGGCCGCTGACCAGGGTCAGCGTGGTGGACTTGCCGCAGCCGGTGGGCCCGACGACGGCGACGAACTCGCCTTGGGCGACGGTCAGATCGAGATCACGGACGGCGGTGTGCAGGGCCCCGGACGGGGTGCGGAACCGTTTCGTCGCGCCAGTCAGCTCGATCGCCGGGGTTGTGCTCATTCAATCCTCCCGGGTCTGTGCTTGCCCCGGAAAGGTAGGAGCGGGCGGGGCCCGGGCGGGAGCCTTCTCGGCGTACTGCGGTTTCTCCGCATTGAGGGGTGTTCTGCTCCTTTTGCTTCCGCTACAACTGCGGGGACGCGGCTGACAGAAACACGCCGGAAACGTAGGGTGTCCCGACCCTGACGTACCCGCCCCCCACAGCCGCCGAGAGGAGGCCCGGATGAAGCTGCCCCGCTGGCCCCGCCGGGTCTTCGCGCAACTGCTGCTGAGCCAGACCGTCGTCACCGTCGGTGTCACCACCGTGACCGCCGGACTGTTCCTGGCCCCGGTCAGCAGCGAGCTGGACCACGACGCGATGCAGCGGGCGCTGTCGATCGCCCAGGCCACCGCCACCGACGAGGCGATCGCCCGAGCGGCCGACGCCCGGGACTCGGCGACCGCGCAGCGCAACGCCGAGCAGATCCGGCTGGCCACCGGCGCGAGCTTCGTGGTGGTCACCGACCTGGACGGGATCCGGCTCTCGCACACCGACCCGGAGCGGATCGGCCACCGGGTCAGCACCGACCCGGAGCCGGCGCTCAGCGGGCTCAGCGTCACCGCGATGCAGCAGGGCACGCTGGGCCGCACCGCGCGCGGCAAGGTGCCGCTGCGGGTCGCGGACGGCCGGATCGTCGGCGAGGTGTCGGTCGGCATCAGCGACGACTCGATCCGCCGCCGGCTGCTGAAGATGCTCACCGGGATCCTGCTGTGCGCGGGCGCGGGCCTGGCCGCGGGGACGGTCGCCACGCTGGCGCTGGCCCGGCGGCTGAAGCGCCGCACCCACAACATCGCGCTGGCCGACATCTCGGCGCTGCTGGTGGAGCGGGAGGCGATGCTGCACGGCATCCGCGAGGGCATGGTGGCGCTGGACGAGCGCGGCCGGATCCGGCTGGCCAACGACGAGGCGGTGCGGCTGCTCGGCCTGCCGGAGGACTGCACCGGGCGGCCGATCGACGCGGTGCTGCCGCCGGGCCGGCTGTCGGACGTGCTGACCGGGCGGATCACCGGCGCCGACCTGCCGGCGGTCCGGGACGACCGGGTGCTGGTGGTCAACCGGATGAGCACGGCCGAGGGCGGCGCGGTCGTGACACTCCGCGACCGGACCGAACTGGAGTCGCTGGTCCGTGAGTTGGACACCACCCGCAGCCTGACCGAGGCGCTGCGCGCCCAGGACCACGAGCACGCCAACCGGATGCACACCCTGCTGGGCCTGCTGGAGCTGGGCCGCCACGAGCAGGCGGTGGCGTTCATCTCGGAGCAGTCCGGTTCGCACGCGGTGGTCGCGGCGCGGATCGCCGAGCAGGTGCAGGATCCGCACGTCGCGGCGCTGCTGGCGGGCAAGACGGCGGTGGCGGGCGAGCGCGGGGTGCGGCTGCTGCTGGCCCCGGCGGCGCACCTGCCGGACGCGGTGGTGGACGCGCGGGCGCTGGTGACGGTGCTCGGCAATCTGATCGACAACGCGGTGGACGCGCTCGCGGCGGGTGGGGGCGGCCGGCTGGAGGTGACGCTGGCGGCGGCCGGCTCCACGCTGCTGCTGCAGGTCGCGGACAGCGGCCCGGGCGTGCCGGAGGAACTGCGCGAGCAGGTCTTCGAGGAGGGGTGGACCAGCAAGGACGCGCCCGCGCACCGTCCGCGCGGGCTGGGGCTGGCGATGGTGCGGCGGCTGGTCGAACGGACCGGCGGCCGGATCGTGCTCGATGCGGGACCGCTCGGCGGCGCCCGGTTCACGGTCGAGCTGCCCGAGGCCCTGCTCACCCCTCAGCTCGTGGAGGCCTGATGATCGACGTACTCGTGGTGGACGACGACTTCCGGGTCGCGGACGTGCACGCCGCGTACGTGGCCAAGGTGCCGGGCTTCCGGGTGACCGGCACCGCGCACTCGGCCGGGGAGGCGCTGGCCGCGCTGGAGCGCCGCCCGGTGGACCTGCTGCTGCTCGACCACCACCTGCCGGACGAGACCGGCCTGGCGCTGGTGCGCCGGCTGCGGGAGCGGCAGGTGGCCTGCGACGTGATGATGGTGACGGCCGCCCGGGACGTGTCGACGGTGCACGCCGCGATGCAGCACGGCGCGCTGCAGTACCTGGTCAAGCCGTTCACCTTCGCCGGCCTGCGGGACAAGCTGGTCGCGTACGCGCAGCTGCGGCACGCGCTGGCCGGCCCGGCGGCCCGGGAGGCCGGCCAGGACGAGGTGGACCGGCTGTTCGCCACCCTGCGCAGCGCCGCCGCCCCGGCCGGCCCGCTGCCGAAGGGGCACTCGGCGCCCACCACCGACCTGGTGCTGGGGGTGCTGCGCCAGGCGGGCCGCCCGCTGTCCGCGCAGGAGGTCGCGGACGCCACCGGGCTGAGCCGCTCGACGGCGCAGCGCTACCTCAAGCAGTTGGAACGGGACAGCCGGCTGCGGCTGACCCTGCGCTACGGCGACACCGGCCGCCCCGAGCACCGCTACGGCCTGGCGGTCCGGGCCTGACACCACGCCCGGACGTGGGGGAACCCCGGCGGCCCCAGGCCCGCCGGGGTTCCCCGGGGCGCGGCGCTCAGGCCGCACCCGCACCGGTGAGGGCGCGCACCTCCAGCTCGGCGAAGCGGTCCGCGTCGGCCGGCTCGGGCGAGGTGATCGTCCCGATCCAGCCGGCCAGGAAGCCGAGCGGGATGGAGATGATGCCGGGGTTCTCCAGCGGGAACCAGTGGAAGTCGACGCCGGGGAAGAGCGCCACCTTGGTGCCGGAGACCACCGGGGAGAAGACGACCAGCACGATCGCCGGGACCAGCCCGCCGTACACCGACCAGACCGCGCCTCGGGCGGTGAACCGCGACCAGAACAGGCTGTACAGCAGGACGGGCAGGTTGCTGGAGGCGGCCACCGCGAAGGCCAGGCCGACCAGGAAGGCGACGTTCAGCTGCTGGGCGTAGAGGCTGATCGCGATCGCGGCCGCGCCGATCCCGACGGCCGCGAACCGCGCCACCCAGACCTCCTGGCGCTCGCTGGCCTCGCCCGTCGGCTCGGCCTCCGCCGGGTCCCCCGCCTCCCCCGGCCGGGAGGCCGGGACGGCGGCGCGCCGCCGGAAGGGGCGCCGGCGCGGCCGGCCGCGCCAGGCGCCGGCCCAGATGTCGTGGGCGAAGGCCGCCGAGGAGGCCAGGGTGAGCCCGGCGACCACGGCGAGGATGGTGGCGAAGGCGATCGCCGAGATCAGCGCGAACAGCACCACCCCGCCGGTGCTGCCGTTGCCGCCGCCGAGCACCAGGGCGAGCAGCGGGACGGCGGTGTTCCCGGCCGAGTTGGCGTGCCGCACCTCCGCCGAGCCGACCAGCGCGGTCGCGCCCAGGCCGAGCGCGATGGCCATCAGGTAGAAGCCGCCGACCAGGCCGATCGCCCACATCGTGGAGCGGCGGGCGGCCCTCGCGGTGGGCACGGTGTAGAAGCGGGACAGGATGTGCGGCAGTCCGGCGGTGCCGAGCACCAGGGCGAGGCCCAGGCTGAAGAAGTCGAGCCGGCTGGTGAAGGTGGCGCCGTACTTGAGGCCGGGTTCGAGGTAGCGCCGCCCGGCGCCGCTGTGCTGGGCGGCCTGGCGCATCAGCTCGCCGACGTCGCCGTGGAAGCGGACCATCAGCAGCACGGTGAGCAGCACCGAGCCGGCGATCAGCAGGAAGGCCTTGACGATCTGGATCCAGGTGGTGGCCCGCATCCCGCCGATCGTGACGTAGACGATCATCAGTCCGCCGACGGCGACGATGGTCCAGGTCCGGGCCTGGGCGCTGTTGGTGCCGAGCAGCAGGGCGACCAGCGAGCCCGCGCCGACCATCTGGGCGACCAGGTAGAGCAGGGTGACGACGACGCTGGCGCCCCCGGCCGCGGCCCGGACCTTGCGGCGGCGCAGCCGCAGGGCGAGCACGTCGGCGAGGGTGTACCGGCCGGCGTTGCGGACCAGTTCGGCGACCAGCATCAGCACCACCAGCCAGGCGACCAGGAAGCCGATGCTGTAGAGCACGCCGTCGTAGCCGTACAGCGCGATCAGTCCGGCGACGCCGAGGAAGGAGGCGGCGGAGAGGTAGTCACCGGAGAGCGCGAAGCCGTTCTGGAGCGGGGTGAAGTCCCGGCCGCCGGCGTAGAAGTCCTCGGTGGCGCTGCCCCGGCGGCCGACCCAGAGGGTGATCGCCAGGGTGACCAGGACGACGACGGCGAACAGCGCGATCGCGAGGTCGTGGTGGTCGCCGGTGGGGGCGACGGGGGGCGGGGTGGCGGTCGTCATCGCGGTCGTCACCGCGGTCGTGATCGTGGTCGTCATCGCAGCTGGTCCTGGGTGTCCCAGCGCAGGCCCAGGGCGGCGCGGTCGCGCTTGGTCCGGGCGTTGCGGGCGTAGAGCCAGGTGAGCAGGAAGGTGGAGGCGAACTGCAGCAGGCCGAGCAGCCAGGCCACGTTGAGCGGGCCGGCCACCTGGCTGCGCATCAGGCCCGGGGCGGCGGCCTGCGCGGCGACGTACATCAGGAACCAGCCGAGGAAGGCGCCGCTGACCGGGAAGACGAACGACCGGTAGCTGCGGCGGATGTCCTGGAAGGCGTCGCTGCGCTGGACGGCCCGGTACACCTCGGTGCTGTCGGTGGCGGGCGCCAGGGCCCGGGGGGCGGCCGCCGGTTCGGCGGCGGGTCGGGCGGCGGGGGCGGCGACCGGGGCGGGCGCCCGCTCGGCCGGTACCGGCTGGACCGCGCGGGTGGGGGCCGACTGGGCCGGCACCGCCGGTTGGCCGGGCACGGCCGACCGGTCGGAGGCGGTGGCGGCGGCCGGAGCGGCCCACCAGTCAAATCGCTGCCCCTGTCCGGGACTGCTCGTCTGCTGCTGTGGCACAACTGCTCCTGGACCGGCGGGCACTCTGACCCCAACCATGATGGCGGCCGCCGGACAGCCCCTCTGACCATTGCCGATACCTTCACTCGATGAGGTGATCGATCATCCGACAGACACTCATCCGACTACTGCTGCGTACCGGTGATCCCGTGTCGAAAGGCGTACGAGACCGCCTGCGCCCGGTCCCTTACCGCGGTCTTGGCGAACAGGTTGTTGATGTGCGTCTTCACGGTGGCCTGGCTGACGAACAGCCGCTGGGCGATCTCGGCGTTGGAGAGCCCCTCGGCGATCAGCGCCAGCACCTCCGCCTCCCGGGCGGTCAGCCCGTCCGGGAGCTCCCCCGGCCGCCCGACCGGCTTCCCGGCCCCCGGCACGGATCCGGCCGGAGGCCCTGAAAGCCTTTCCAGCAAACGGAGTTGGATCTGCGGCGAGAGCCCGGCCGCCCCCGCGCGGACGTCCGCGATCGCCCGGGCGATCTCCTCACCGCCGGCGTCCTTGGTGAGGTATCCGCGCGCCCCGGCCTGCAGAGCGGGGAACAGCGAGTCGTCGTCGGCGTAGGTGGTGAGCACCACGACCTCGGTCTGCGGGTGCGCGGCCCGGATCCGCCGGGTCGCCTCGACGCCGTCGACGCGCGGCATCCGCAGATCCATCAGCACCACGTCCGGGTGACACCGCTCCACCAGGGCGACGGCCTCCTCCCCGTCCGCCGCCGCGCCGACCACCTCGATGCCGGGCAGCAGCCCCAGCAGCATCACGATGCCCTCGCGCACCACCGTCTGGTCGTCCACCACCAGCACCCTGGTGACCTCTGCCTCGCTCATGCGCCCGCCCCGCTTCGCTCGGCAGTCGCTTCGCGAAATCCGCACCTGCTGATGATGAGCTCGCCGCGCTCGCTCATGCCGGCACCTGCAGCAGCACGCGCCACCCTCCGTCCTCGGGGCCCGCCAGCAGGGTGCCGCCGAGCAGTTCCGCGCGTTCGCGCATCCCCAGCAGACCGTACCCGCTGCCGCTGGCCGACAGCTCTCCGGACGGTTCGCCGCGCGGAGGGCGGGAGTTGCGCACCTCCAGCTCCACCGCCTCCGCCAGGTAGCGCAGTTCGACGGTGCACCGGGCGCCGGGCGCGTGCTTGCGGACGTTGGTCACCGCCTCCTGCGCGGTGCGCCGCACCGCGAGGGCGGCCTCGGCGGCGAGCGGCCGGGGCGTGCCGGTGACGGTGAGCGTGGCCCGCTCCCGCCCGGTCAGCTCCACCAGGAACTCGCCGACCGGGGTGAGTTCGCCGCGCAGCGCGGACAGCGCCTGCCGGGTCTCGACCAGCCCGTCCTGAGCCATCCGCCGGGCCGCGACGACCCGTTCGCGGATCTGCTCGCGGTCGGTGCCGGCGTCCAGCATCAACCGGGCCGCCTCCAGGTGGACGAGCTGCGCGGAAAGGCTGTGCGCGAGCACGTCGTGGATCTCCCGGGCGATCCTGGCCCGTTCGGCGAGCGCCGCGCTCTCCGCCTCGGCGGCCCGGGCGGCGCGCTCCTGGGTGAGCAGTTGGCGGGCGGTGCCACGGGCCTCGACGTCCAGCCGCAGCAGGTAGCCGAGCAGGCCGAGCCCGCCGATGGTGGCGAAGATGCTCACCCAACTCGCCCAGCTGGCGGCGGTGTACGAGCCCAGCGCGGCCGCCGCGGTGAGCAGGCCGGGCGCGGCCGGCAGCCGGACCACCCCGATCACGGCCAGCCCGCACCAGACGAAGTCGGCCAGCAGGTAGGCCTGCCCCCAGTTGGCCAGCCAGGCGCTGCCGAGCAGGGCGGCGGCCAGGCCGAGCGAGAGCGCCAGGCGCTGCTCCCGGGTGGCGTAGAGGTAGCCGGCGGCCAGGGCGGCGACCCCGAACAGTCCGGCCGCCGCGACGGCCACCGCCCAGCCCGTGTACTTGCCGCCGGAGAACGTCCCCCAGCAGACGACGACCAGCAGGACGGTGCGGCCGAGCAGGGCGAGGACCCGCCGCGGCCATCTCCCGGCCTCGCGCTCCAGCCCCTCGCGGGACGGCCAGCGGGTCCAGTACCACTCGGCCACGGGTGCCTCCTCGACGTTCTCGGACAGCGGGCCCGGCAGGCCCCGGGCAAGGCGGTCAGCGCGGTCAGCGCGGTACGGCGGCCTGTTGCGGCAGGTCCAGGGCCCGTGCCCGCCAGTTCACCACGAACGAGCGGGTCAGCAGCAGGACCGCCAGTCCCAGCAGCAGCGCGCTGCCCGCCTGGTGGACGTGCAGTGCCGCGCCGACGCCGTACAGGGCGAGCCGGATGGCGAGCATGCCGACCCAGGCGGCCACCGTGGCCTTGGTGCCCTTGGCCCAGACCGAACCGTCCCCGGCCCGCCACAGCCGCACGGTCCAGCCCCAGACGGAGCCCATCGCGACCACCGCCGCCAGGCCGCACCCGACCAGGGTGGCGGACAGCGCGGTGTGCTGGTGGTCGATGAGCTGCGGGTCGCGCAGCGCGAGCGCCCCGAGGATCAGCGGCAGCAGCCAGAAGCGGCGCTCGGTGTCCAGGCGCTGGGCGCGCATCTGGCGCTGGACCACGAGGACCATCACCGCGATGATCACGACGATGTTGACGAGGGCGGTCATCGGACTTCTCCGTCCCGACAGGAGGCTTGTACTGACCTCTCCGACGTTACGGATCCGGCGCCCCCGGTTGATCGGCGCCGGGGTGGACCACAGGTGGAACCCGCAGCACGAGGGCCCTCCACCCACGGGTGGAGGGCCCTCGTGCCGGAGGGATCCGAAGGCCTCAGGCGTCGATGCGGGAGCGGTCCAGGGTGGCCGCCGAGTCCACGATGAACTCCTTGCGCGGGGCGACGTCGTTGCCCATCAGCAGGTCGAAGATCCGCTCGGCCTGCTCCAGGTCGCCCAGGTTGATCCGGCGCAGCGTGCGGTGGCGCGGGTCCATGGTGGTCTCGGCCAGCTGGTCGGCGTCCATCTCGCCCAGGCCCTTGTACCGCTGCACCGGCTCCTTCCAGCGCTGCCCCTTGCGCTGGAACTCCAGCAGGGTGGAGCGCAGTTCGGCGTCGGAGTAGGTGTAGTGGTACTTCTCCTGGCCGCGCTTGGGGCTGGTGAGCTCGATCCGGTGCAACGGCGGCACGGCGGCGAAGACCCGGCCCTGCTCGACCATCGGCCGCATGTAGCGGTGGAACAGCGTCAGCAGCAGGGTGCGGATGTGCGAGCCGTCGACGTCGGCGTCGGCCATGAAGATGACCCGGCCGTAGCGGGCCTGGTCGATGTCGAAGGTGCGGCCCGAACCGGCCCCTATCACCTGGATGATCGCGGCGCACTCGGTGTTCTTGAGCATGTCGCTCACCGAGGCCTTCTGCACGTTGAGGATCTTGCCGCGGATCGGTAGCAGCGCCTGGAACTCGGAGTTGCGGGCGAGCTTGGCGGTGCCGAGCGCGGAGTCGCCCTCGACGATGAACAGTTCGCTGCGGTCGACGTCGTCGCTGCGGCAGTCGGCCAGCTTGGCCGGCAGCGAACTGGTCTCCAGCGCGGTCTTGCGGCGCTGGGCCTCCTTATGCTGGCGGGCCGCGACCCGGGTGCGGGCGGCCGCGACGACCTTGTCCAGCACGGCCCGGGCCTGGAGCTTCTGGTCCTTCTTGGCCGAGGTGAGGAAGGCCTTGAGCTCCTTGGCGACGACGGCGGCGACGATCCGGTTGGCCGCCGAGGTGCCGAGCACCTCCTTGGTCTGGCCCTCGAACTGCGGCTCGGCGAGCCGGACGGTGACCACCGCGGTGAGGCCCTCGGTGGCGTCGTCCTTGGTGATGTCGTCCTCGGCGACGCGCAGCAGCTTGGCCGCGCGCAGCGCCTCGTTGACGGTCTTGGCCAGCGAGCGCTCGAAGCCGGTCATGTGGGTGCCGCCCTTGGGGGTGGCGATGATGTTGACGAAGGAGCGCAGGGTGGTGTCGTAACCGGCGCCCCAGCGCAGCGCGATGTCCACGCCGAGTTGCCGGGTGACCTCGGTGGGGGTCATGTGGCCGAGCTCGTCCAGGACGGGCACCGTCTCCTTGAAGGTGCCCTCGCCGTGCAGCCGCAGCACGTCGCAGACCGGCTTGTCGGGCGCCAGGAACTCGCAGAACTCGGCGATGCCGCCGTCGAAGCGGAAGACCGACTCCTCGACCTGCTCGCTCTCGGTGAGCCGCTCGTCACGCACGACGATGGTCAGGCCGGGGACGAGGAACGCGGTCTGCCGGGCGCGGCTGTACAGGTGCTCCAGGGAGAGCCGGGCGTCCTTGAGGAAGATCTGCCGGTCGGCCCAGTAGCGGATCCTGGTGCCGGTGCGGGCCTTGGGCACCTTGCGGGCCCTGGTCAGGCCGTTGGCGGGCTCGAAGGGCGCGTCCGGGCTGGCCTCGGTGAAGATGCCGGGGGTTCCGCGGCGGAAGCTGATCGCGTGGGTGTGTCCGCTGCGGTCGACCTCGACGTCCAACCGGGCGGAGAGCGCGTTGACCACCGAGGCGCCGACGCCGTGCAGGCCGCCGGAGGCCGCGTAGGAGCCGCCGCCGAACTTGCCGCCGGCGTGCAGCTTGGTCATCACGACCTCGACGCCGGACAGCCCGGTCTTGGGCTCGACGTCGACCGGGATGCCGCGCCCGTTGTCGCGGACCTCGACCGAGGAGTCCGGGTGCAGCAGGACCTCGATGCGGTCGCAGTGACCGCCCAGCGCCTCGTCGACGGAGTTGTCGATGATCTCCCAGAGGCAGTGCATCAGGCCGCGGCTGTCCGTCGAGCCGATGTACATGCCGGGGCGCTTGCGGACCGCCTCCAGGCCCTCCAGGACGAGCAGGTGCCGAGCGGTGTAGTTGGAACCGTCGTCGCCGGCCAGCAGTGCGGACGGCACGGTCGTTTCGGCACTCACGCGGCACTCTCCTCGGTGAAGTTCTGTCTTATCGGTCACATCCGGACGCATCCGGACCATCCGCCAGTGCAGCACGCCGCACCGACAGTCGTCGCCCGGTGTGCTCGCACCCCTCCGCTGGGTGCACAGCACGGCGGGCCGCTCCCGCGCAGCTTGTACGCGCTGCGCGAACAAGGACCGCTCCGGTATCCGGACCCCGGGGCGCCATCTCCTCCCGGTACCACCGGTCCTGGCGGATCGTGGGGCCTGGCACAGGCTCCGGAACTGCCGTTATGCAGGCTACCGGGGCCCGGGGCGGGGCTTATGCTCCAACCCGGCAGAGGATTATGCTACGCGGACCTCGCACCCGGTCCCGATCGGGCGTTCGAGGGACGGGCGGATCCTGGGATTCGGTACGCATGAACCACCGGCCCCCGGGGCACGTCCTCATCAACACAGCAGAATCCTCAGAGAAGAAAAGCCACGAGCGGGAACGTTTTCGGCCTGGTTGGATGTTGACCCTGGTACGACAGCTCGTCGAGCTAGAGAAGAGGCGACGTGACTACTGTTCTGACACCTGCGAGCCCGCTCACCGCGGCTGACCGCTGCGACCGCTGCGGCGCCCAGGCCTACCTGCGCGTCGTACTCGCCAGCGGCGGAGAGCTGCTCTTCTGCGCCCACCACGGCCGGAAGTTCGAGCCCGAGCTCAAGAAGATCGCCGTGGAGATACAGGACGAGAGCGGCCGTCTCAGCGGCACCACCAACGCCACGGCCGCCGAAGAAGAGCGCTGATCCAAGGCGCCACACCAGCAGTCGGCGTCGAGCTGTGTGTCCGGTCGCGCACCACGCGCGACCGGTGAGCCGGGCGACAGGTCCCCTCGGGGCCGGTCGCCCGGCTCTGCTGTTCCCAGAGAGCCGCACGCTCCGCAGCGATGTGGCTTCAGAACGTGACCAGTTGGCCATCGGCAACGGCCCGGGCGGCCCTCACAGCACCGAGCGCACCGCGTCCGCGACGGACGCCACCCTGGTGTAGACGCCCGGGTGGGCCGCCTCGGCGCAACCCGTCCCCCAGGAGACCAGGCCGACCAGTCGGCCGCCGACGACCAGCGGGCCGCCGCTGTCGCCCTGGCAGGCGTCCTTGCCGCCCTTCTCCTCGCCCGCGCACACCATGCCCCGGGCGTCGAACTTGCCGTCCTGCCCGCCCGGGTAGGCCTGCGCACAGGTCTGGTCCGCGATGACCGGCACCTCCACCCCGCGCAGCGTGGGCGAGTAGTCGCCGTGCCCGGTGGTGTCGCCCCAGCCGAAGACCCGCGCGGCGGTCCCGGCCGCGTACGGCTCGGTCTCGCCCTGGCCGACCAGGTCGATCACCGGCCGGGAGTCCTGGGGGTCGGCGAGGGTGAGCACGGCGACGTCGTTCAGGTTCGCGGTGAAGGAGTAGTCGGGGTGGATCCAGACCGACCGCACGGGCACCTCGCGGCCGGCCGAGCTGCGCATGTCGTCCCGGCCGATGACGGCCTTGAGCCCCGGCCGGTCCACCTTGGCGCCCCGGGACTCGTCGTAGAAGCAGTGCGCGGCCGTCACCACCTTGGTCGGCGTGACCAGCGCTCCCCCGCAGAACTGGCCGGAGCGGCCGCTGCCGAACTGCTGGCGGCTGGACAGCGCCACCACCCACGGGTGGTCGGCGGTGGTCTCGGCGGTGCCGCCGACCACCCGGCGCTGCGCCCCGGCCGGACCGGCCGCACCGAGCGCGACCAGCGGGACGGGGACGGCGGCCAGCAGCGCCAGCACGGCGGCCCGTCGGCGGCGGCCCGCACGGGCGGCCGCCGGGCTCGCCGGGGGCGGGGCGGGGGTCGGCAGGGCAGCGCGGTCCGGGTTGGGCAGCACCGTGACTCCAGTCGGCTCGGCAGCAGGCAACCGCCACAGCGTAGGTGATCGACTACGCGGTGCGACCGCTTCCCGCCGCACCGCCACCCGGACGAGGGACAACGGCCACCCGGACGCTGACCCGCCCGGGCCCGGACAGCGGCGAAGGCCCGGAGCCGTGGGGCTCCGGGCCTTCGTCACACGCTTGCGACCGTACCGGCCGGATCAGTCCAGGTAGTCGCGCAGCACCTGGGAACGCGACGGGTGGCGCAGCTTCGACATGGTCTTCGACTCGATCTGGCGGATGCGCTCACGGGTGACCCCGTACACCTTGCCGATCTCGTCGAGCGTCTTCGGCTGACCGTCCGTCAGGCCGAAGCGCATCGAGACCACGCCGGCCTCGCGCTCGGAGAGGGTGTCCAGCACCGAGTGCAGCTGCTCCTGGAGCAGGGTGAAGGAGACCGCGTCGGCCGGGACGACCGCCTCGGAGTCCTCGATCAGGTCACCGAACTCGCTGTCGCCGTCCTCGCCGAGCGGGGTGTGCAGCGAGATCGGCTCACGGCCGTACTTCTGGACCTCGATGACCTTCTCGGGGGTCATGTCGAGTTCCTTGGCCAGCTCCTCCGGGGTGGGCTCGCGGCCCAGGTCCTGGAGCATCTGGCGCTGGACGCGGGCCAGCTTGTTGATGACCTCGACCATGTGCACCGGGATGCGGATGGTGCGGGCCTGGTCGGCCATGGCGCGGGTGATCGCCTGGCGGATCCACCAGGTGGCGTAGGTGGAGAACTTGTAGCCCTTGGTGTAGTCGAACTTCTCGACCGCACGGATCAGACCGAGGTTGCCCTCCTGGATCAGATCCAGGAAGAGCATGCCGCGGCCGGTGTAGCGCTTGGCCAGCGAGACCACCAGGCGGAGGTTGGCCTCCAGCAGGTGGTTCTTGGCGCGGCGGCCGTCCTCGGCGATGATCTCCAGCTCGCGCTTGAGCTTGGGGGCGAGCTTGTCGGCGGCCGAGAGCTTGTCCTCGGCGAACAGACCGGCCTCGATGCGCTTGGCGAGCTCGACCTCCTGCTCGGCGTTGAGCAGCGGGACCTTGCCGATCTGCTTCAGGTAGTCCTTGACCGGGTCGGCGGTGGCACCGGCGACGGCGACCTGCTGGGCCGGCGCGTCGTCCTCGTCGTCGTCGGAGAGCACGAAGCCCTGCGACTCCTCCTCGGGCTCCGCCTCCTCGCCGGCCTTGTCGCCGGGCAGCGCGACGTCCTCGAGCAGCTCCTCCTCGCCACCGAGCTCCTCGTCGCCCTTGCCCGCCTTGGCGGCGGTCTTCTTGGCGGCGGTCTTCTTGGCCGGCGCGGCGGCCTTCTTGGCGGCGGCCTTCTTGGCCGGGGCCGCCTTCTTCGCCGCGACCGTCTTCAGCTCGGAGGCGACACCGGTCGTCTCCGAGGTGATCCCGGCGGACACCGTGGGGGCGGACGCCGTGGCGGCCGCCACGGCCGGGGCCGCGACGGGCGCACCGGGCGCGATCCGTACGGGCGGCTTGGTCGGGGCCGTGGAGGCGGACGGGCTCCGGGTGGTGACAGCCTTGGTGGCGGTGCGCTTGGTGGGGCTCTTGGCAGCAACGCTCTTGCGCTTGGCGCCGGCCGGTTCGGCCGCGCTGACCATGAGATCCACCCCCTCCTCAATCAGCACCTGGTTGAGGCTGCGCATGACGTTCTTCCACTTGGTGACCGGGATCTGGTCCGCCTCGAACGCCTGGCGCACGTCGTCACCGGCGATCTGCCCCTGGGCCTTGCCCCGCTCGATGAGCGCCAGCAGAGCTGCGGACTCGGCGATCTCGGGGGGAAGTGAACGGGATGTGCTGGCCGACACGAACAACCTCTCGGACGATGAGTGGACTCGAACCCGTACCGGCCGCCCGAGCGGGCGGGGAAGGAAATCGCGCGTCGGACGCGCGGTGTCGATTCCGACCGACTCGGGCTTGAGGACTGGGTTTGCAGGACGGCAGCAGCGCCGCGGACCAACACAGCATTGTGACATGTTGAAGTATTCCGGAGCTGCCCCCGCTCAGGAGACATCGCTGCTACTCGTCAAGTGTTACGCATGGCCTTCGTGTCGCGGGTCACACCACTCGGCACCCACGGCCACGGGGCCGGAATCCATCATCGCTCACCCGCGCCGAAACCTATTGTCATGGACGGGGCATCACGCGTCCGGGTAGGACCGCCGACGTGCAGAAGCCCTCCGGCTGCGCCGCGCGGGTGCGGCCGGAGGGCCCTGGAGGAACGGAGGACGGACGGGGCGCCCGCTCACCGGAACAGCCCGCTCAGTGCTCCCGAGGGGCGGGGACGGACGGCTCGATCTCGGGGTGGACGGTGAGCAGCGCCCGCATCGCGGCCTCCCCCGCGGTGCCGTCGCCGGTGCCCAGCGCGTCCACCAGCCGGGCGTGCAGGCTGACCGAGGACTCGGAGGCGCGCTCGCAGGAGATCGCCGGGCCGCCCGACACCTGCAGCGCGCCGGCGACGATCCCGGACAGGTGCTCCAGCATCCGGTTGCCGGCCATCTGGAGGATCAGGCCGTGCAGCTCGGCGTCGGCCCGGGCGTAGGTGGAGAGGTCGGCCTGGGCGGCGGCGTGGCCCATGATCTCGACCAGCTCGACCAGTCGCTGCTGGACGTCCTCCCGGCCGTGGCCGGCGGCGAGCCGGGCGGCCAGCGGCTCGATCGCCCAGCGGAGCTCGAACAGTTCCCGGCGCTGCTCGTCCCGCTGCGGGCCGAAGGCGCGCCACTCGATGATGTCCGGGTCCAGCAGGTTCCAGTCGGCGACCGGGCGGACCCGGGTGCCGACGTTCGGCCGGGCACTGACCAGGCCCTTGGCCTCCAGGACGCGCAGCGACTCGCGGACGACCGTGCGGGACACCTCGAACCGCTGGCCGATCTCCTCGGGCACGAGCGGACGGTCGGCACCGAGGTCGCCGGAGACGATCATCTGGCCGAGCTGCTGGACCAGCTGGCCGTGCAGACCGCGACCGCGGCTGCTGGTGGTCTTGCGGCCGACCCGGGCGAGATCGGACTCGGCGCCCTCCCAGCGGGGCGCCGGCGGAGTCGGCCGGTCGGCGTACGAGAAGCGGTCCAGATCGCCGGGGCCGTGGATGGGTCCGTCGGCGGAACGGGCGGGGGTCATGGTGGGGTGCGCAAGGGTACTCACAGCTCCTTTGTCGGCGATCGGCAGGCGCAGCTTGAGAATTCTCGTGAAAAGCACACGAAAGGGTGATCGACCGCGACTGGATAATTGACTTCTTATCAGGAAGAACCGCGCATTACGGTCACTGCTGGTCGATCTTGATTCTTCGGCGCGACCACCCCCTCGACGCCCGGCGTCAGAGCGCGCGCCGCCGGACCTGCACCAGGAGCGCCGCGAGCAGCAGGACGGCCGCGGGCGCCGCCACCGCCACGAGCAGGGCCGGATCCGTCAGCGCCGCACTCCCGGCCGCCGCCTCGTGCCCCCCGCGGTAAACCCAGCCGTAGGCCCATTCGACGCCGGACTGGAACGGCAGCAGTTCGGCCGCACGGGTCGGCCACGGCCTGCCGGTCTCCCGCAGCAGCAGCGCCACACCGGACTCCAGCAGCGGCGGCAGCGCGCACAACAGCAGCACCCCGACCGAGGCACTGCGGGTCAGCGACGCCGTCAGCACCCCGGTCCAGCCCGCCACGACGGTCAGCAGGACGAAGGCCAGCAGAGCCGCCGGCACCCCGTGGCCGACCGCCAGCCCCACCGGAGCGAACACGCCCGGCAGGTCGGCCAGGCCCGGCAGGTCGGCCAGGCCGGACAGCCCGGTGGCGGCCAGCGCCTGCGACACCTGGTCCGACAAGGCCGAGGGCTCCGCCCAGGCGGCCACCGTCACCCCGCCCGGCAGCGCCAGCTGCACCGCCACGGCGTCGAGCAGCAGGGTCGCCAGCGCCAACAGCCCCGCGACGGGACCGACCACCAGCAGCTTGGCCAGCAGCAGCTGCACCCGCCGCGGGTACGACACCCGGGAGGCCGGCAGCCCCGGGTGTCGCACCTCGTGCCCGTACGAGAGCGCGCCCAGCACGCCGGCCCCGAACGCGGCGAACGGCAGCGGGATCAGCGGCACGGCGGCGGTCAGCAGCCGCACCCCGGCCGGGGCGGCCAGCGGGCCGGCCGGGGCCTGGCTCGCCAGGACGGCGGCCGTGACGGCGTCGCACAGCAGCACGGCGGTGAGCAACAGCCAGGTGGAACGCAGGCCGCGCAGGCGGCGCAGCTCGTAGGCCAGGACACGCACGGTTCACTCGCTCCGGTGGTCGTCGGGGGTGGCGGGGCTGACGGGACCGCCGGGGACCGGGGGCGCGGCCTGGGCCTGGGCCGGGCGGCCGAGCCGGACGGTGTCGTCGGTCAGCAGGTCGGCGGCGCTCTCGCGGCGGCCCCTGGCCGGGTCGGGCCCGGGCTCCCCGGCGCCGGCGGCGGGGACGGGGACGGGGGTCGGGGCGAGGGCCGACGCGGATCTGGCCAGGGCGCCGGGGCCGCCACGGAACAGCCGCTCCACGGCGACGGTCGGAGTGGGCTCGGCGGGCTCGGCCTGGTGGGGGGTGGTACCGAGGGTGGAGAGGGCGGTCGCGGCCGAGGCGGCCGGCAGGGCGCGGGTGGGCAGCGCCGCCTCGTCCCGGTGGTGGGCGGCCGCCGGCCGGGCCTCCAGGCGACGGGCGCCCCGGTGGCGCGGGACGGTGACGGCCGGGGCATCGGAGGCCGGTTCCTGAGCGGGCTCGGGTCCGGACTCGGGGCCCGGCTCGGCAGCGGTGGGGCCGGACTGGACACGGAGGTGGCCGGAGCGGCCCGACGCGACCGGCAGGGCGGCCCGGGGCGCCGGCTGCTCGACCACCCGGTCGGCCAGCTCGTGCAGCAGGATGCCGTGGCGATAGGCGAGTTCACCGATCTCGGTACGGTCGATGCCCGCCACCGCGAGGCCCGCGCCGCCGTCCCGCCGCACCTCGGCGCCCTGACTGACCAGCAGGTCGGCCAGCCGCGCCATCTGCGGCCCGCGGACGGCCACTTCGGGGCTGAGCCTGGTCCGGCGGAACTCCGCCACCGGCTGGTCTGCCACCAGCCGACCGCGGTCCAGCGTGATGACCCGGTCGGCGAGCTGCGCGGCCTCCTGCGGGGTGCGGGTGGTCACCAGGACCGTCCCGCCGGCGACGCCGAACGAGCGCAGGAAGGAGTGGAACCACTCGACGTTGCGCGGGGACAGGCCCTCGGTCGGCGCGTCCAGCAGCAGCGTGCCGGGGTCGCCGAGCAAGGCCGCGGCCAGGGCCAGCCGGCGGTGCATGCCGGGCGAGAAGCTGCGCAGCCGCTGCCCGGCGACGGCGGCCAGCCGGGTCTGCTCCAGCAGTTCGTCGGCCCGCCGCGCAGGGGCGCCGACCGCCGCCGCCAGCATCCGCAGGTGGCCGTGCGCCTTGCGGCCCGGGTGGCCCGCCACGGCGGCCGCGCCCGGCCCGGGGCCGGGCAGCAGCACGCCGACCTCCCGCTCGGGGCGGCGCAGCCGACGGTAGGTGCGGCCGTCGAAGAGCGTGACGCCCTGGCCGCGTTCGAGTTCGAGCATCAGCCGCAGCGCGGTGGACTTGCCCGCGCCCTCGGCGCCGAGCAGCACGGTCACCATGCCGGGCCGGGCGTCGAAGGTCAGATCGAGCACCGCGGGCGGCGCGCCCTTGCGGTAGACCTTGGTCAGTCCGGTGATCTGGATCATCGCTGCCTGCTCCCATGCCCTCGGCCGACCTGCCCGACGCGGGGCGCCCCCTGGTGTGTTGGCGCGTGCCGGCACGGCCCCGCGCCAGCACATTAGGGGCCGGTGGCGGAGATTCCGGGCATTACGGGAGCGGCGCGGGCCCGTCGGCCACCCACCTCACCCGATCAGGGGACAATCCGATCCTGCGATTCCCGGGCCAGGGGGAGTCGGCGGCGGGCCGGGGGCGGCGGGCCGGGGCCGGTCAGGACTCCGGGCGCAGCATGGGCGGGTTGAGGACGGTCGCGCCGCCCGCGGTGAACAGCTGGGCAGGACGGCCACCCTGACGGGTCGTCGTGCCGCCGGAGGGCAGCAGGAAGCCGGGGGTGCCGGTGACCTTGCGGTGGAAGTTCCGCGGGTCCAGGACCACGCCCCAGACCGCCTCGTAGACCCGGCGCAGCTCGCCGACGGTGAACTCGGTGGGGCAGAAGGCGGTGGCGAGGGAGGAGTACTCGATCTTGGAGCGGGCGCGTTCCACGCCGTCGGCGAGGATCAGCCCGTGATCGAAGGCGAGCGGGACTCCGTCGACCGGGCTCTGGCCGAGCAGTTCGCCGACCGGGGCCCAACGGGCGCTGCTGGCGTCGCCGCCGGCCCGGGGGGTCGGCAGGTCGGGGGCGAGGACCAGGTAGGCGACGCTGACCACCCGCATCCGGGGATCGCGCTGCGGGTGGCCGTAGGTGGCGAGCTGCTCCAGGTGGGCACCGGCCGCGCCGGAGCCGACCGCCTCGTGGCCGGGGGCTGAGTGCGCGCGCAGGCCGGTCTCCTCGGCCAGCTCCCGAGAGGCGGCCTCGGCCAGGCCCTCGTCCGGGCGGACGAAGCCGCCGGGCAGTGCCCAGTACCCCTGGAACGGCGGCTCGCCGCGTCTGACCAGCAGGGCGCAGAGCGCGTGGTCGCGCACCGTCAGCACCACCAGGTCAACCGTGACAGCGAACGGGGGGAAGGCCGACGGATCGTAGCGCGACATGGCGACGATCATAGTCGTCTCTCTGACGATAAGCACAGGCCCGTACACGGACCGCGCCCGGCCCGCCTGAGGTGTCGCCGGAGCCGGGCGGGCCCGGGCAGGGGTGTCAGCGGGCGACCAGTTGCAGCTCCGCGGAGGCCTCCTCGACCATCGCCACGCCGATCCGGCTCACCCGGACCGAGAAGGGCTCGCCGGCGACCCGCAGGCCGGTCAGCTCCAGCTCGCCGAGCGGAGCGGTGCTGGCCGGGCGGACCAGCACCCGGCCGCCCGGCACGTCGGGGCGGACCCCGGCGAGCGCGAACACCGCGTGCGCGGCGCCGGCCGCCGAGACCGCCGCCGGGCGGCAGGCGGCCGGGTGCGGCACCGGCGGGCAGCCGGGGATGCGCTGCTCCCCCGCGTACATCTCGGGCAGCCGCCCCTCGTAGTGGGCGGCCGCGGCGAGCAGGCCCTCCAGCAGGGCGCCGGCCTCGTTCTCGTGGCCGGCTTCGGCCAGCCCGGCGATCGCCAACGCGGTCTCGTGGACCCGCACCGCGCCGCCGCGGTGGCCCAGCGGGTTGAAGCGGGGGGACTTGGCGCTGAGCGTGCGCAGGCCCCAGCCGCTGTCCAGCTCCGGCGCGGCCAGGCGCTGGGCCAGCAGCCGGGTCTGTTCCCGGTCCAGCAGGCTCTCGTGCCGGCCGCCGTCGGCGGCGAGCCCGGTGTCCAGCAGGTGCACCAGGCAGGAGGCAACGGCCGGCAGTGGCTGGCCGCCCGGCGCCAGCGCGGCGGCGGGGCGGCCGCCGGAGAGGTCGTCGATCCAGAACCGCTCGCGAAAGCGCCCGCGCAGTTCGGCGGCCCAGCCGCGCCACTCCTCGGCGCCGGGGCGGCCGAAGGCCTCCAGCAGTTCGGCGCCGTGCAGGGCGGCGCGGTGGGCCTGCGCCTGGACCTCGGCCCGGGCGGCCACCGGGTGGGCGGTGCGGTCCTCTGCCGGACGGCTGAGGTCGGTGACGAAGCCGTCGACCAGGCCCTCGCGAAGGGCGGCCAGGGCCCGCTCGGCGGCCGGGAGCAGGTCGGCGGTCTCCGCGCGGGGCAGGCCCCAGCGCCAGGCCTCGGCCAGCACGGTGACGAACAGCAGGGTGGCCTCGGTGGCGGTGCAGGTGGGCGGCAGCTCGGGGCCGCCGTGCCGGAGGGCGCCGGGCAGCAGGCCTTCGGTGCGGCCCGGGGCGGCGGCGGGCTGCTGACGGCGGGCCAGCGCCCGGAGGGTGCCGGCGGCGAGCCGGGTGCCGAGCGGCAGGGTGAGCCGGGCGGCCCAGAGCGCGTCGGCCGGGGCGAGGCCGAAGCGCCAGGGCGCTCCGGAGGCCGGGTAGAGGTCGGTCGGGCGGTCCGGGTCGGCGAACAGCAGCCCGCCGAGGGCGTCCAGGGAACGGGTGACCAGCAGGGCGGCCCGGGCGTCGTCGCTGCGGACCTCCGGTTCGGCCCAGGGCAGCGGCACGCCCGTGCCCCGCCCGCCGGGCGGCCGCGGGCCGGGGGCGGTGCTCTCCAGTTCGGCCCGCAGCTCGACCGACCAGCGGGCGCCGGGTTGCACCTCCAAGTCCCACCGGAGCACCCCGGCCCCGGCCAGCACCGCGTGCGGGGAGGGCTTGGCGCTGACCACCGCGCTGTGCGCCGGGCCGGCCCAGCGCAACCCGGCGGACTGCACCTGGCCCGGCAGGTCGGCCGGGCGGTGCCCCGCGGCGATCTCGGCGACCGGGCCGAGGTCGGTGCCGAGGGCGATCTCCATCGGCAGCCGGGCGGGCCGGCCACCGGTGTTGCGCACGATGACGGTCTCCACTCCGTCCGCGTGACGCAGCCGCTCGACGGTGAGCGCCGGGTCCGGGTCGAGGTCGCCGGGGAGCCGGACGGCGCCGAGGAAGCGGGCCTGCGCGGTGCTGGTCAGGGCGCCCTGGAGCGGCAGCGGCTCCATGCCGCCCAGACGCAGTTCCATCCGGGCGAGCACCCGGACGCCGTTGCGGTAGAAGCCGTGCAGGCCGTGGCCGCGCAGCTGACCGTCCGGTCCGGAGGCGGCCATCGCGGGGGCGTTGACGCAGAGCACCGCGTGGTGGACGGCGGGAGGCTGCGGCCTTGGCGGGGCCGCGAGCCGACTCGGGCCGACGGACGCCCCCGCCGGTCCGGCCGTCTGGACCTGCTGGACCTGGTCGGGGCGGCCGACCGGTCTCGGCGCGCCGACCACGCTCTCGGCCGGCATGGCCTGTGGTGGCCTCATGGCGGTCACCGGACTCTCCTCCCCTCGGCGGTCCGGTGGCCTGGTCAGGCCGGTGGGCCGCGAGCACGCTCGATCGCGTGCTGATGGTGCCGGGCCGGCGGGGTGCCCCGTCGGCGGGTGTGCCGTGTCTGGCCGTACCCGGTGCCGGGCCGTGCCATGCGGTGCGCGGTACCAGGCCGGTACCGGCGCGCCGCGCCTTCGCGTCGGGCCCGACGCGGCGCCCGGCGCGTCGTCAGGTCCGGTGGCCCGGCCTGCCGGTGGCGCCCGGCCCGTGGGCCGCAGCAACGGCCGGGCCAGGTGACCCGAGCGGGCCCCGCACGCTCCGGTGCCCCGGCGCCGTGGCCACCCCGCTCGGCGGGCGGTCCGCCCGGAACCTGCCGCCGGACGAGCGTCGGCCGGTCGCCGGCCCCCCGGGGTGAACGCCGCGCACCGCCTCCAGGTCACGCCCGGCGACGGGTGCGGCCCGTCGAGCCCGGCCCGCCAGGCGGTCGTGCCGCAGCCGTCGAGCCGTCACGGTCGGGCCGTCACTGGGCTGCCACCAGGGCGGCGCGGTCTCGCCGCCGGGTGGCGGCGGCTGCGTCCCGGCCCGCGGCCTGCCGTGCAACCCGCCCCGGCCCGGCATCGTATGCCTGGCCGAGTGGGCGGTGGCCGTCGAACCGGTGCCCGACCGCGGTCAGGATACGGTGCGGGGGTCGCGGCGCCCGCACCCGGTGACCCCGTGAGCCGCGACCTGACCGCTGTGACCAGCAGAGACCTAGGAGTTGCATGTCCACCGTCAGCCGGCTGCCCGGGATTGTTACGACCGACCACATCTTCCAGGCCCCCCTCGACCACGCCGACCCGCAGGGCGAGCAGATCGAGGTGTACGCCCGCGAGGTGGTGGCCACCGGCCGCGAGCAGGCCGACCTGCCCTGGCTGGTCTTCCTCCAGGGCGGCCCCGGCGGCAAGGCCGCCCGCCCGCTCGGCCGCGACGCCTGGCTGGAACGCGCCCTCGACGACTACCGGGTGCTCCTGCTCGACCAGCGCGGCACCGGTCGCTCCACGCCCGCGACCCGGCAGACCCTCGCCCGGCGCGGCGGCGCCCAGGAGCAGGCGGACTACCTGGCGCACTTCCGCGCGGACTCGATCGTGCGGGACGCCGAACTGATCCGCCACCAGCTGCTCGGCGCGGACCGGCGCTGGAGCGTGCTCGGCCAGAGCTTCGGCGGCTTCTGCACCCTCACCTACCTCTCCTTCGCCCCCGAGGGCCTGGCCGAGGCCTTCATCACCGGCGGCCTGTCCGGCCTCGGCAGTTCGGCGGACGACGTCTACCGCGCCGCCTACCCGCGGGTGGTCCACAAGAACGAGGACCACTACGCCAGGTTCCCGCAGGACGTCGAGGCGGTACGGCGGATCGCCGCGCACCTCGCCGCCGCCCCCGCGACGCTGCCCGACGGCGGACTGCTCACCGTCGAGGCGTTCCAGGCCCTCGGTCTGATGCTCGGCGGCGGCAGCGGCTCCGGCACCCTGCACTACCTGCTGGAGGAGGCCTGGGTGGACGGCGCGGCTGGCCCCGAGCTGTCCGACACCTTCCTGGCCGGTGCCCAGGCCAAGCTCTCCTTCGCGGAGGGCCCGCTGTACGCCGTGCTGCACGAGTCGATCTACGGCCAGCGCTCGGTGGACCAGGGCGGCACCGCCTGGTCGGCCGAGCGGGTCCGCAAGGAGTTCCCGCAGTTCGACGCCCGGGCCTCGCTGGACTCCGGCGCACCGGTGCTGTTCACCGGGGAGATGATCTACCCCTGGATGTTCGACACCGACCCGGCGCTGCGCCCGCTGAAGGAGACCGCGGACCTGCTGGCCGCCCGCACCGACTGGCCCGACCTGTACGACCCGGCGCAGCTGGCCGCCAACACCGTCCCCGTCGTGGCGGCGGTTTACCACGACGACATGTACGTGAACACCGCCGACTCGCTGGCGACCGCCCGCGCGGTGCGCGGTCTGCGGACCTGGATCACCAACGAGTGGGAGCACGACGGCCTTCGGGCGAGCGGCGGCAAAGTGCTCGACCGCCTGATCAAGCTGGCGCACGGCGAGGCCTAGCGAAGCCCGCCCGGGCCGGGCGGCGAGGCTCCGGGCGGCCCCTGGCGGACGCCCGGCGAGGTCAGCGCGCATGGTGGGCTCCCCTCGCCGCCCGACGGACGCCACGGCACCGGTGGCGCCCGGCGGCCGACGGTGCGGCGGCGGCCCGGGACACCGCTGCCCGACCGAGCCGCAGACCCCGGGCGGACCGCTGCCGGGGCACCGGAGCGCACCCGGGCGCCGGCAGCAGGGCGAGCGGGCCCGGACCGTCCGGGCGCGGCGTCGGCTCAGCGGGGCCGACCGGGCCGACCGGGCCCCACTCGGCCGCCGCCGTTGTGGCCTGAGCCGCCTTCGCGGCCTTCCGGCGGGCCGTCCGGCGGCGGCGTGAGGCCCCCGCCGGCCCGGGCAGCCCCGACGGCCCACCGCGGCCCGCCTGGTCACCACCCGGGCCCTCGGTGGGCGCCGGCCCCGGTTCGCCGGCGGGCGCCGGCACAGGCCCACCCGCCTCGCGCCGCCGACGCTGCGCCTCGACTGCCGCGAGCAGCGCGTCGGGCGTCATACCGTCGTTCAACGACTCGTACAGCAGCTCGGCCAGCAGGTAGGACGGGTCGAGCCGGAGGACGTGGCCCAGCACGACGCGGGCCGTCGCGGTGTCCCCCGCCACCCAGGAGGCCCAGGCCAGCAGGGTGAGCGGGGCCACCGCGCAGCCCTCGTAGGGCGGCACGGCGCGCCGGGCGAGGAAGCGCCAGAGCCGCTCGGCGGGCGCGAGCTCGGCGGGCCGGGTGTACTCGACGCCGCGATCCCGGGTGAGGCGGTCCCGCAGGGCGACCAGCAGCCGGGCCGCCCGCTCCTCGTCGAGCTCCCGGGCCCCGGCCGCGAACTCGGCGAAGGCCTGGTCGAGCAGGCCGGCGCCCTGCTCCTGGACGGCCGTGCCCCCGGAGCCCCCAGCGCCGTCAGCACCGTTGGCCTCGGCCGCCTCGGCCCGCGCGAGCGCCGCACGCTGGGCGTCCGCCCCCGGCGGGCCGATCGGGGCCAGCCCGCCGATGATCGCCTTCCGGCTGCCGCGCGGCGCGAGGCCGGCGAAGGCCGCAGCGGCGGCCGCCGGGCCCGGGCCGGGGGCACGGCGGATCGGGTTGCCCGCCGGATCGCAGCACCCGGCGCGGCGGCAGAGGAAGGACCACCAGCGGCCGTCCGAGACGCAGAGCGACTCCTTGACGGCCACGCCCCTGCGCCCGAAGGCCGCCCGGAGGTCGTCCGCCAGCGGCCGCAGGCCGTCCACCGCCGGAGGGGCGTGCGCCGTGGTCGGATCCTGGCAGAGGTAGAGGAGCACTTGGACGGGCCGCTCGCCGTGCCGCTCGGAGAGGGCGACCAGCAGGGCGGCCGTCTCCTCCGCCGCGGCCGGCCACTGCTCGGGCGACTCCGGGATGTCCGCCCGGATCACTCCGCCCTGGTGCAGGTCGGGCCCCTGGAGGCCGACCGCGACGATGCTGTCGTCGGGGTAGAACCCCAGGAGGTAGGGCAGCAGCTCGGCCATGTCGGCCGGACCGCGCATGGTGACCGGCCGGTGGCCGGAGGACGGGCCGAGGGACAGGGTGACGCGCTCGTTGTTCATGACGCTCCCGTTGTTCATGACGCTCCGGTTGTCCGCGGCGTTCATGACCGGAAGCGTGACGCAATCCGAGAGACGCACCGGATTTTTCTCTTTTCCTGTGGATAACTCCGCCCTCGTTTTCCGCTTCCCTCATTCGGAGCACACCGCGCCCACTCCCCCGGGTGATTAGTCGGCGGCCGTTCAGCTGAGGAGCTGATGAAATACATCAGGCCTCCACCTCTCCGCAGCCACGGCATTCGCCTCATGTCAGCGGCTCGGGGTTACATGGACGCCATGCAGCAGCCCGAGAACCACACCACCGCCACCGCCGACCGCGCCGAGGTCCGGGCGCGGGCCGAGGCCGTCCTGCGCGAGCTCGCTGGGCCCGGCGCCGTCCTGCGCGAGGACCAGTGGACGGCCATCGAGGCCCTCGTGGTCGACCACCGCCGCGCCCTGGTCGTGCAGCGCACCGGCTGGGGGAAGTCCGCGGTCTACTTCATCTCCACCGCCCTGCTCCGGGCCCGGGGCGCCGGGCCGACGGTGATCGTCTCCCCGCTGCTCGCCCTGATGCGCAACCAGGTCGAGTCGGCGGCCCGGGCCGGCATCCACGCCCGGACCATCAACTCGGCCAACACCGACGAGTGGGACGAGATCCAGGCCGAGGTCTCCGCCGGGAAGGTCGACGTCCTGCTGGTCAGCCCCGAGCGGCTGAACAACCCCGACTTCCGCGACCAGGTGCTGCCCAAGCTCGCCGCCTCCACCGGCCTGCTCGTGGTCGACGAGGCCCACTGCATCTCGGACTGGGGCCACGACTTCCGCCCCGACTACCGCCGGCTGCGCACGATGCTCGCCGAGCTCCCGCCCGGCGTCCCGGTGCTGGCCACCACCGCCACCGCCAACGCCCGGGTCACCGCGGACGTCGCCGAACAGCTCGGCACCGGCAGCACCGACGAGCACGCCCTGGTGCTGCGCGGGCCGCTCGACCGGGAGAGCCTCACCCTGGGCGTGCTGGCCCTGCCCGACCCGGCGCACCGGCTGGCCTGGCTCGCCGACCACCTCGACCGGCTGCCGGGCTCGGGCATCGTCTACACCCTGACGGTGGCCGCCACCGAAGAGGTGACGGCCTTCCTGCGCGAGCGGGGCTTCCCAGTGGCCTCCTACTCCGGCCGCACCGAGGACGCCGAGCGCCGCACCGCCGAGGCCGACCTGCTGGCCAACCGGGTCAAGGCGCTGGTCGCCACCTCCGCACTGGGCATGGGCTTCGACAAGCCCGACCTGGGCTTCGTGGTGCACCTCGGCTCGCCCAGCTCGCCGATCGCCTACTACCAGCAGGTCGGCCGGGCCGGGCGCGGCGTCGACCGGGCCGAGGTGCTGCTGCTGCCCGGGCGCGAGGACGAGGCGATCTGGCGCTACTTCGCCTCGCTGGCCTTCCCGCCGGAGGAGCAGGTGCGCCGCACCATCGACGCGCTGGCCGAGGCCGGCCGCCCGCTGTCCACCGCCGCGCTGGAGCCCCGGGTGGACCTGCGCCGCACCCGGCTGGAGACCATGCTCAAGGTGCTCGACGTGGACGGCGCCGTCCGCCGGGTCAAGGGCGGCTGGACGGCCACCGGGCAGAGCTGGGCGTACGACACCGCCCGGTACGCCAAGGTCGCGGCCTCCCGCGAGGCCGAACAGCGGGCGATGCGCGAGTACGCGGCGACCACCGGCTGCCGGATGGAGTTCCTGCGGCGCCAGCTGGACGACGAGCAGGCCCGTCCGTGCGGCCGGTGCGACAACTGCGCGGGGCCGCTGCACACCGCCGAGGTCTCCGCCGAGGCGCTGGACGCGGCCCGGGCCGCCCTCGGCCGCCCGGGCATCAGCTTCGAGCCGCGCCGGCTCTGGCCCACCGGGATGGACTCCCTCGGCGTGCCCCTCAAGGGCCGGATCCCGGCGGGCGAGCAGGCCGAGAACGGGCGGGCGCTCGGCCGGCTGTCCGACATCGGCTGGGGCAACCGGCTGCGCGCCCTGCTGGCCGACCAGGCCCCGGACGTACCGGTCCCCGGCGAGGCCGTGGACGCCCTGGTCGCGGTGCTCGCCGACTGGGCCCGCGGCCCCGGCGGCTGGGCCGGGCCCGCGACGGCGGACGGCACCCGGCTGGAGCGGCCGGTCGGCGTGGTGGCCATGGCCTCCTCGACCCGCCCCCAGCTGGTGGGCAGCCTCGGTGCGCGGATCGCCGAGATCGGCCGGCTGCCGCTGCTCGGCCGGATCGAGTACGTCGACGGCCGGCCCCCGCACGGCGCGCGCAGCAACAGCGCCCAGCGACTGCACTCGCTGGCCGGCGCGCTGACGCTGCCGCCGGAGGTGGCGCAGGCGGTGGCCGAGGCCGGCGGGCCGGTGCTGCTGGTGGACGACCTCGTCGACTCGGGCTGGACGGTCACCGTGGCTGCCAGGCTGCTGCGCCGTGCCGGGGCGAGCGCGGTGTTGCCCCTGGTGCTGGCCGTGCAGGGGTGACCGGGCGGCGGTGGGCCGCCATTCCACCCATCACTCGAATGGCCTAACGAAGGGAGAAAGCAGCCCCCTCGCGAACACGCGGGACGCCGGAGCGGGGAAAGGAGTGGTCACCGTGCCGATGGCGGTTCACCGGACCCCGCACACGGTCTGGATCAAGGTCCAACGCCGCCCGAACGACACTCGGAGCGCGGTGGAACATATCCGGCGGAACGTGGGCTTTCGGGTGGCGTTCATCGTTTCATCGTTGCCGCTCCACCCCGGATACCGCGAGAATTGGCGCGTACCCGAAACCCTGTCCGCTGGACCCGGCCTTCGGCGTACCCACGTACCCGCGTGCCAGTGGGTCAGGAAGGAGGATCGTGATCAACGGTATCGGCCGAGGTCAGCATCCCCTCGCCCGGAGTTCGGCGCCCAGACGGCTGCTGGACCTGGAGACCTGGACCGCCTCGGGGATCCCGTTGCTGCGCGACCCGCGCGAGTTCGTCGTGGAGTTGCACCAGCGCCACCTGCCCCAGCCGGGCACGGTCGTGATCGCCGTCCTCAACGCGCTGCACCACGTGTCCGCCTCGGCCTCGTTCACGCCCTGGCCACACGACACCGACGGCTGGCAGCACCGCAACGCCCTGCTCACGCACCTGCGCCAGGTCACCCCGCACGACCTGCGGCTGGCCGAACCGACCCGCACGGCCGTGCTGTTGCGCTGCCGCGAGGGCGCGCCCGGCTGGACCGAGCAGGACGGCGCCTGGATGTGGGCTCTGCAGGACGCGGCCGTCCTGCACGGGCTGCGCTGCGGCTCGTACATCGGGCTCACCCCGGCGGGCTGGCACGTCCTCGGGGACGGCCGGAGCGGACGCGATCCGCACGCGGGCTCGTGGGCGGACGGGGTGGTGCACACCGTCACGGAACTGCCGCCGCGCTCGGCGCTGGACGCCCCGCGCGG
This sequence comes from Kitasatospora sp. NPDC127121, assembly GCF_042677305.1. Lineage (NCBI taxonomy): Bacteria > Bacillati > Actinomycetota > Actinomycetes > Kitasatosporales > Streptomycetaceae > Kitasatospora > Kitasatospora sp. NPDC127121. The sequence goes on from NZ_JBHXTQ010000007.1 coordinate 62,729, forward strand.
CCAGCGCGCCCGGCACCAGGCGGCCGAACGGGCCCAGCACGCCCGGCAGTCCGAGCACCCGTGGCCCCCGGCGCGGGTCGCCGCCGTCCAGCCCGCCCGGCGCACCGGCACCCGCTGACCCCGCCGACACCCACGGGTCGCGGCCACAGACGACGCCACGGCCTCGGACCACGCCACGGCCGGGGCCGACCCGAAGGCCCGACGGCCGGCACCAAGACCAGGCACGGGCGGGCCCGGGCCCGGCCACGGGTCGGCCGCGCCCCGGACCGTACGCCCTCGCCGCACCGGGGTACGACGGACCCCGGGCCCGGCACCGTGCGGCGCCGGGCCCGGGGTGGCTCGGTCGTGGTCAGGCGCTGATCGAACGGCCCGGCGCGGTTCCGGCCGCCCCGGTGGCGACCGGGCCGGCGTCACCGCAGACCACGAGCAGCGCGGTCGTGTGGCCGAGCGCCTTGGCGTGGGCCTCGGCGGCCCGGGCGGCCGTCCCGCCGTTGACCACCAGGACGACCACCTCCCGGCGCACCGGGCGGGTCAGCGCGACGTCCGCGTAGAACACGTCCCCGCCCTCGGCGAGCTGCGCCCAGTAGCGCTCCTCGCCGAAGGAGAGTTCGTGCTGCTGCCAGGGGTGCGCCTCGCCGACCGTCAGCACCAGGATGTCGCCCGGGTTGCGGCCGGCGTCCAGCAGTCGGTCGACCGCGTCGTCCGCGTGTTCCAGTGCCTGCGCCGGGGTGGCGGCGACGCGCTGGATCTCGACCTGCGGTTCGGCGCCGCCCGAACGGCGCTGCGCCGGCGGGGGCTTGGGGATCAGTCGCGGCGGACCGGAGCGGTCGGCGCGCGGGGGTGCCGGGCGCGGCGGTGCCGGACGGGGGCCGGGCACCGGAACGGCGGCGACGGTGGTGGGTGCGGTGGAAGAAGCGCCGCCGTTGGCAGGCGCGCGGAGGGCTTGTGCGTCCGACTCGCGGGGGAAGGGAACGCCGGGGCCCGGGAGGCTCTCGTGAATCTCCGACTCCTCGGGGAAGACAGGCATACCCGGATATCTATCAAATGCCGCTCGAACACGCACGCGCACCCCACCCATTGGGCACCGCACACCCACCGCCCCACCCAGGCAATTCCAGACGGACCGTCAGAAACCGAGCGTCAACTGTTCGTCGGCGGAGCCTTCGGCCGCACCCGCGACGTCACGGACGCGCTTCAGGTGCCGCCACTTCGGCAGCGCGTCCAGGTATGCCCAGGAGAGCCGGTGATGCCCGGTGGGGCCGAACTCCTCCAGCGCGGCACGGTGCACCGGGGACGGGTAGCCAGCGTTGTCCGCGAAGCCGTATTCCGGGCATTCCTCGCCGAGTTCGGCCATCAGCCCGTCGCGGTGGACCTTGGCGAGCACCGAGGCGGCGGAGACGCAGATGCAGGACTGGTCGCCCTTGATCACCGTGCGCACCTGCCAGGGGCCGCCCAGGTAGTCGTGCTTGCCGTCCAGGATCACCGCGTCGGGCTCGACCGGCAGCGCCTCCAGCGCGCGGACGGCGGCCAGCCGCAGCGCCGCCGTCATGCCGAGTTCGTCGCACTCCTGCGGCGAGGCATGGCCGAGCGCGTAGGCGGTGACCCAGTCGGCGAGGACCGGGGCGAGCGCGCGGCGGCGCAGTTCGGTGAGCAGCTTGGAGTCGGTCAGCCCCTCCGGGGCCTTGCGCAGGCCGGTGACGGCCGCGCCCACGGTGACCGGGCCGGCCCAGGCGCCGCGCCCGACCTCGTCCAGGCCGACGACGATCTTGGCGCCGGCGCGGCGGAGCGAGCGCTCGACGGAGTGCGTCGGCGGGACGATGGGCATCGCGAGTTCCGTTCGGCGGAGGGGCAGCCCGTTCAGCTGGGCAGCATCCAGCCTAAGCCCCTCCGCTCAGCCGCCCGGGCCGACCGCAGGCAGCCCGCCCACCAGGCCGCCCGCCCGAACCGCTCACCCCGGCAGCCCGCCCGAGCCGCTCGGCGCCAACCGTCGGCACCAGCCGGCCGGCAGCCCCGCCCGCGGAGCCGCGGCCGCAGCCGTCCTCAGGCGCGGATCAGCGGGTACAGCACCTCGTCCATCAGCCGGGCCCCGAAACCCGGCCCCATGTTCTCCCGGCCGCAGATCTTCACCTGGTAGAGCAGCATCGCCGGGACGACGTCCGCGACCAGCGCGGTGGCCGCGCCGGGCCGGACGTCGCCGCGGTCGGCGCCGCGGCTCAGGATCGCCAGGATGGTCTCCTTGGTCGGCTCGATCACCCGCTGGCCGATGAAGTCCTTGAACACCTCGGCCCGTTCATGGTCGATCTCGCCCATCAGCGTCTGGATCGCGGCGCCCGTCGGGGAGTTCATCGCGCCCATGAACACCTCGATGAGCTGCCGCAATTCGAGATCGGCGGACCCGAGGTCGGGGGTGTCGTAGGGGCGTGGGAGAGTGGCGTCCAGGGCGTCGATGACCAGTTCGTCCTTGGACGCCCAGCGCCGGTAGAGCGCGGCCTTCCCGGTCCGCGCCGCGCCGGCGACGCCTTCCATCGTCAGCCGCGCGTATCCGCCGGAGGTGAGCTGGTCGATCGTAGCCTCGAAGATCGCGTTCTCCAACTCCTTCCCCCGGCGCCGCACCGGCCGTGTGAGGGCCTCGCGGGCGATCCGCATCGGGCAGTGAGCCGCCGGTTCGGGCGCCGCTCCCGGTGGCGCCGCGGGTGACGGGGGCGCGTCCGCCGCCTCAAGCGGTCGGGCGCCCGCCCGACCGGTCGCCCGGTCCGCCGTCAGACGCCGCACCAACCGATCCATCGCCACCATCCTTAGGGAACGCTTGCGTTCACAATCAGGCCCAGGATATCGTCCACATTAGTGAACGATCCCGTTCCTTCCTAGCCCGCGCCAGACCGTGGGCTCACGCCGGACCAGTCGGTCCGCAGCGTACGAAGCACGCAGCCAGGCACATAGCCAGCAGGGGGCACAATCGTGGCTATCTCCGACACGATCAGCAAGAACTCACCACCACAGAGCAGCCAGGGCCGGGGCAAGGGCATCACCCTGACCGTCATCGCGGCCACGCAGTTGATGGTGGTGCTCGACGCCACCATCGTGAACATCGCGTTGCCGCAGATCAGGGACGCGCTGAACTTCTCGACCACCAACCTGTCGTGGGTCATCAACGCCTACACGCTGACCTTCGGCGGGCTGCTGCTGCTCGGCGGGCGCGCGGGCGACATCCTCGGCCGCCGCCGGGTGTTCATCTTCGGGACCCTGCTGTTCGGTTTCGCCTCCCTGCTGGGCGGCTTCGCCCAGGACGGCGGGATGCTGCTGGCCGCCCGCGCGCTCCAGGGCATCGGCGGCGCGATCTGCTCACCGACGGCATTCGCCCTGATCGCCACCAACTTCGAGGAAGGGCCGGAACGCAACAAGGCGTTCGGCGTCTTCTCGGCGGTGGCCGGGTCCGGTGCCGCGATCGGCCTGCTGGCCGGCGGTCTGCTCACCGAGTACCTGGACTGGCGCTGGGTCTTCTTCGTCAACGTGCCGATCGCGGCGCTGATCGCGCTCGCCGCACCGCGCTACATCGCCGAGTCCGAGCGCCACGCGGGCCGCTTCGACCTGCCGGGCGCACTCACCTCGACACTCGGCCTGGTCGGCCTGGTCTACGGGTTCATCCGTGCCGCCTCGGACGGCTGGTCGGACAGCATCACGCTCGGCTCCTTCGCGGGCGGTGTGCTGCTGCTCGCCGCGTTCGTCGTGATCGAGAACCGCACCGACCAGCCGATCACCCCGCTGCACCTGCTCGCCAACCGCAACCGCACCGGCGGCCTGGTGATGATGCTCTGCCTGGCCGCGGCCATGTTCGGCATCTTCTTCTACATCACGCTCTTCGTGCAGGGCCCGCTCGGCTACAGCCCGCTGAAGGCCGGCGTGTCCTTCCTGCCGATCAGCGTGTCGATCATCATCGCCGCGCAGCTCGCCTCCAGCCTCCAGGCCAAGTACGGCCCGAAGCCGTTCATGGCGGGCGGCGCCCTGCTGGTCACCGTCGGCCTCACCTGGCTGACCCAGATGAGCAAGGACAGCGGCTACCTGGACGGGGTGCTCGGCCCCACGGTCATCTTCGGCTTCGGCATGGGCCTGATCTTCGTCCCGGTGATGCTGCTCGCGGTCGCGGGCGTCCCCGGTCAGGAGACCGGCGCCGCATCCGGCCTGCTGAACTCCATGCAGCAGATCGGCGGTTCGCTCGGCCTCTCGATCCTGACCACGGTCTTCGCGCACTACGCCACCGCCGAGGGCAAGCTCCAGCAGCCGAAGTTCCTCCAGTCGGCCACTCCGGACCAGCTGGCCTACCTCCAGCAGCACCACGAGTTCCCGAAGGGCACCGACGCCGCCAACTCGGTCCTCACCCAGGGGATTTCGCACGGCTTCATCGTGGGCGCCGTGCTCGCCGGGCTGGCGCTGGTGGTCTCGGTCTTCGTGATCAAGGCCAAGGCCAGCGACCTGCCGAGCGGGGCCTCCGGCGTCGCGATGCACTGAGCCCGACCAGGGCACACCGCACCACAGCGCACCACAGCGCACCACACCGGGCCGGCCGGGAGCAGCACGCTCCCGGCCGGCCCGGCCGCGTTTCCCGGCCCCGACTCCCGCCCCTACTCCGCCCCCGACGCAGCCGCAGGCGTCAGGCACCGACGCAGGCACCGGCGTCAGGGCCGGGCGTCAGGGCCAGAGGTCCTGGTACCTCATCCCGGCCCGCTCGCAGGGGGTGCGCCCCTCCTCCAACTGGTCCACCAGCGGCCGTTGCGCCAGGATCTCCCGGGCCCGGGCGGCGGAGGCGCTGGTGGCGTACCAGGCCGGCCCGGGGTGGTTCTCCAGCCCGGCGCGGATCAGCTGCAGCGCGCAGGCCCGCTGGACGGCGGGGAGCCGGTCCAGGGCGGGGGCGGCGTCCGGCGAGAGGTCGCGGACGTTGCGCAGGTCGATCCGGGAGGTCCGCTCGAAGCGGGCGACGTTCTGCTCGGCGATGATCGCGTCCGGGCCCATCAGCCCGTACACCGCCGCCGTGAGCATGCCGCTGAGGACGACGACGCGGGGCAGCCAGCCCGCCGAGCGGGTCAGCCCGGCGGTGATCAGCAGCAGCAGGACGACGCCGAGCCAGCCCTCGACCACCAGCACCCAGAGCCGCAGCCTGGTCAGGCCGGAGGCGTCGACGTAGAACCACATCCGGCCGAGCGCCGAGGCGACCACGACCAGGGCGAGCACGCAGAGCGCCCCGAGCAGGATCCGCGCCACCCGGCGGTCGGCGGGCGTGCTGCGCGGGGCCCAGCGCTTGGCGACCGCCACCACGACCAGGGTGAGCGCGGTGATCACGCTCAGCTGCCAGAAACCCTGCCGGGCGTACTCGGAGCGGCTCATCCCGGTGTTGCGCAGGACGGCGTCGGCGCCGCCGAGCACCACCAGGGCCTGGATCACCGCGAAGGCGCCGAACATCAGGTTGAGCGCGACCAGCGGCAGCGCCCACTCCAGCCGGCGGCGGGCCCGGCCCGGCCGGACGACCGTACGGTCCCAGCGGCGGGGCCCGGCCGCGATGTGGGCGAAGCCCAGGGCGGTGAACGCCCCCAGTGCGAACAGCGCCGCGCGCAGCGGGAGCCCGCGGAGGTCGAGGCTGGGGCTGAGGCTGCCCAGCAGGTCCGCCATGGCGGCGTCCGCACCGGCGAACAGCAGACCGAAGACGGTCAGCAGGACGGCGGCGACCGCGAGTGCCTTGAGCACCGGGACGATCCGGCCCCGGTAGGGCAGGCTCCGGCCGCGCAGCCCGTCCCTCAGCCAGAGCACGCCGGGCGGCAGCTGCCAGAGGACGGCGGGCAGGGGGAGCAGGACGCCCGCCCAGCGGCGGCCGCCGTGCAGCGCGAGCGAGGCCAGGCCGAGCGCGCACCCGATGGACAGCGACACCGGCCAGCCCGCCTCCCAGAGCGCCGGGACGGTGAGCAGGGCGACTGCGAGCAGGCTCCACACCACCGTCCAGGGCCGGATCCGGCGGCCCGCCGACCGGGCGGCGAGACCGGCCGCGGCAGCGGTGGCGCCGGCGCAGATCAGCAGGTTGACGCCCACGCCGTCGAACAGCAGCCAGGCTGTCAGCAGGCCGGTGAGCAGTGCCAGGAGGAGGACCCGGGGCGTGGCGGCCGCCCTGCGCTCGGAGTCGCTCGGGCGCAGCCACCCGCGGTGCGGCGGCACGGGCATGCCGGATCCCCAATGAGGGCCGGGTCCGGGTCCGAGCGTCGCGGGCCCGGGCATCGCAGGTCCATGTGTCGCGGGCCCATGTGCCGCGGCTCCATGTGTCGCGGGCCCGGGCTCGGGTGGCAGGTCGGCCAGGGCGGGCGTGGACGGGCCGGACATGAGTCCCCCTCGGTGGTCGGCGGGCATGCGGAAGCCGCCCTTGGGGCAGTCCGCCGTCGGGCGCGCTCGGCGCCGCGGCTGCAGCCGACTGTAGACCATTCTGAACAGGTTCAAAACTCAGTTCTGAACAAGTTCAGAAATCTCGGCCCGCCTTCCCACCACCGCTCCCGGAGCCCTCCCGCACCGCTCCCGCGGCCCTCCCGTACCCCTCCCGGGGCCCCTCCACCACCCCTCCGCTACCCCTTCACCGACCCGGCCAGCAGGCCCCGGACGAAGTACCGCTGCAAGCTGAAGAAGACGATCAGCGGGACGACGATCGACAGGAACGCCCCGGCCGTCAGCAGCTCCCACCGCCCGCCGAAGGACCCGGACAACTGCGCCAGCCGGACCGTCATCGGCGCCACCTCCGGCGTGCCGCCCGCGAAGGTCAACGCGACCAGCAGGTCGTTCCAGACCCACAGGAACTGGAAGATCGCGAACGAGGCCAGCGCCGGGGTGCACAGCGGCAGCACGATCGAACGGAAGATCTTGAAGTGCGAGGCCCCGTCCACCACCGCCGCCTCCATCAGGTCCCGCGGCAGCTGGGCGATGAAGTTGTGCAGCAGGAACACCGCCAGCGGCAGCGCGAACATGGTGTGCGCCAACCACACCGGCGCGTAGCTGCCCTTCAGGTCCACCGCCGGGATCAGCGTCAGCGAGCCCAGGTGCGCGCCGCCGGAGAAGAGGCGCAGCAGCGGGATCAGCGCCATCTGGATCGGCACCACCTGGAGCGCGAACACCGCGAAGAACACCGTGTCGCTCCCCCGGAACCGCACCCAGGCCAGCCCGTACGCCGCCATCGCCGCCAGCACCAGCGGGAACAGGGTGGCCGGGACGCTGATCGCCAGCGAGTTCACCAGGAACGGCATCAGCCCGGTGGAGACGCCGGAGCCGCCCTCGAACAGCACCGTGTGGTAGTTGCCCAGGCCCAGGTCCGGGTGGAGGAAGGCGTTCCACCAGCCGTTCGCCGTCACGTCCTGCTTGGGGCGCAGCGAGGTCACCAGCAGGCCCACCGTCGGGATCGTCCACAGGACGGTCACCGCGATCACGAAGACCGAGGCCAGCGGGCTGCTGAAGGCCTTCCGGACCGGGCTGCCGTGCGGCGCGCTCATCGCGCGGGCCGGCCTGTCGTGCGGTGCGCTCATCGGACCGCACGCTCCTTCCGCAGCTGGACGATGTTGTAGGCCACCAACGGCAGCACCGCGAGGAAGAGGATCACCGCGAGGGCGCTGCCCCGCCCGGTGTTGAACTGCACGAAGGACTGCGAGTACATCTCGTTGGCCAGCACCTGGGTGCCGAAGTTGCCGCCGGTCATGGTGCGGACGATGTCGAAGGCCTTCAGCGTGATGATCATGATGGTGGTCAGCACCACCACCACCGTGGTGCGGATCATCGGCACCGTGACGTACCAGAACAGCCGCACCCCCTGCGCACCGTCCAGCCGGGCCGCCTCGGTGACCTCGTCGGGGATCGCCTTGATCGCCGCCGACAGCACCACCAGCGCGAAGCCCGTCTGCACCCAGACCATCACCGCCATCAGCAGGAAGGTGTTCAACGGCTGCGAGAGCATCCAGTTCGGCGGATCGTCCCAGCCCACCGCGATGGCGAGTTGGCTCAGCAGGCCGATCTGCGACTGGCCCGGTCCACGCGACTCGTAGACGAACTTGAAGATGATCGAGGCGCCGACCAGCGAGATCGCCATCGGCATGAAGATCAGCGACTTGTACACCGCCTGGCCGCGCATCCGGTCCACCAGCAGCGCCAGCACCAGGCCCAGGCCGGTCGCCGCCAACGGCGCGACCACCAGCCAGAGCAGCGTGTTGACCAGCACCTTCTGCACCGAGTCGGTGGTGAACGCCCAGCCGAAGTTCTCGCCGCCGACGAAGCCGCTGCCGTCGGCGTTCTGCAGGCTCAGATAGACCGTGCGGATCAGCGGCACGACCAGGCCCACCAGCAGCAGCACCGCGGCCGGGCCGAGGAACACCACCACCGACAGCGGGCGGGAGAGCCGACCCCGGGCCCGGCCCGCGGCGAAGAAGACCAGCAGCAGGATGCCGAGGAAGCCCGCGACGGCGCCGAGGCTGTTGCCGAACTTGACCGCCGCGTCGCCCCAGGAGCCGGTGGCGAGCGCGGTGACCGGTGAAGGGGTTCCGGGTACGGACATGACGGTGCGTCCCTCCTGTTCTGGTGGGAAGGGGCGGGGGGGGGGGGGGGTGGGGGGCGGCCCCGCCCCACACCGGGGGTGGGTTAAGAGCGCCGCGCCGGGCCCCCCCGCGGCAGCCCCCCGCC